>JBGUEF010000701.1:0-507 GCA_041821485.1 Deltaproteobacteria bacterium | reverse complement strand
CCGTCGTGGCTAGCGCCGACATGGGGACCCCTAGGGTGGAGTAATTGACGCTTCGAGAGGAAATGAGATGGAGATGCAGTACCGCCGCCTGGGGAATGCCGGAATCAAGACCAGTGTGTTCTCGTACGGGTCATGGCTCACTTTCGGGAGTCAGCAGGAGAGGGACGACAGTCTCGAATGCATGAACGCTGCATACGACGCGGGTGTCAACTTCTTCGACAACGCCGAGGTCTATGCCGGGGGGAAGGCGGAGACTGTGATGGGCCAGGCGCTGCAGGAGTTCGGGTGGCCCCGTCACACCTACCTTGTATCGACGAAGTACTTCTGGGGCATCCACAGGGATGTCCCGAACGCTTTCGACACGCTCAACCGCAAATACTTGATGGAGGCGATCGACAAGTCGATCGAACGTCTCCAGCTCGATTACGTCGATCTTGTCTACTGCCACCGCCCCGACCCTGGGACTCCGATCGAGGAGACGGTGTGGGCCATGTCCGACATCGTGGC
>JBGUEF010000700.1:0-511 GCA_041821485.1 Deltaproteobacteria bacterium | reverse complement strand
GGATCTCGAAGCTTCTCGATGATCCCGTCTTCCACGAGCTGCTTCAACCGACTCGCTAGAATATTGGTGGCGATGCCCTCGCCCGCCGCCTCGAACTGCCCATAGTGGCGCCGTCCGTAGATGGCGATATCGCGAACGATCAGCAGCGACCACTTATCGCCGAAGAAGTCGAGGCCATAGGCGATCGGGCACTCGGACCGGTGATCCACCATGTCGACAAGGTAGATTAACTACTTGCATTTTGCAAGTTATTAGCTCTAGAGTGTTGGCGAAAGCGAGGATCCCCGATGGTTGCAGCAGGAGCGCTACGAGAGTCGGTCAAAGGTGGGCATCTGCCAGCTTCGCCCCACGGCAAGCTCGAAGAGCTTTTCGAGGGGATTTGGTTCGTGCGTGGAGGCATCAAGATGCCCATGCGCATACCCATGAAGATCAGCCGCTCGATGGCTGTCGTCCGGGGCACCGACGGGCTCACGATCTTCAACGGCATGCGCTTGTCCGAAACCGGATTGGC
>JBGUEF010000699.1:0-513 GCA_041821485.1 Deltaproteobacteria bacterium | reverse complement strand
CTGCAACTCGACTCCATGAAGTCGGAATCGCTAGTAATCGTAGATCAGAATGCTACGGTGAATACGTTCCCGGGCCTTGTACACACCGCCCGTCACACCATGGGAGTGGGTTGCAAAAGAAGTAGGTAGCTTAACCTTCGGGAGGGCGCTTACCACTTTGTGATTCATGACTGGGGTGAAGTCGTAACAAGGTAGCCGTAGGGGAACCTGGGGCTGGATCACCTCCTTTAAAGAGACCGCATCACAGTCTGAAGCGTGAGCGTCCGCACAAATTACCTGATTTGAAATGTTTGGCTGTATATCGACCGTGCATCTGTTGCTCGTATGGGCCAGATCGGCAAACAGTAACGCCGGGTCTGTAGCTCAGTTGGTTAGAGCGCACCCCTGATAAGGGTGAGGTCGGTGGTTCAAATCCACCCAGACCCACCAATATTGCACAAATTCGCCCAACTCGAACTAAGTTTCCGACTCGTGTGCACTAGTACACCACACCGAAACCTTAGTCCGATCTGA
>JBGUEF010000698.1:0-513 GCA_041821485.1 Deltaproteobacteria bacterium | reverse complement strand
CAAAAACCGTCCCCATCGAGGAGGCCGAGCGCGTGCAAGGAATCCGAGAAGAACGAAGAAAACGCGAAGAACGAAAAACAGGCGACGAAGAAGATGTCCTTCTTCCGTAGGTTCAGTGGCAGGCCGTCGCTCGAGGTAGTCATCTCATCTCCTGGAAAAGCGCCGCACCTATACCATCAGGCGGCGAGCCAGGCGTAGGCGTTTCGGCCCTCGCCAACGAAGACTACGCCGACGCCGCCGCAATCCTCGACACCGTCATACCCCAGCTGCCAGCAATCGGCGGCAGCGATGCCCATCGCCAACTCTTCCCCGGCATCACTCAATTCGCCGCCACCACCTCCGCCTGAGAAAAAGGGGACAGTCCACCCGGCTATTGACGGGCGGTTGATCGTCGTGGCTATGATCGGGTCTTGCTCAACCCGCTCTGGAGGCAGAAGTGATGCGGCACGACGTCGTGAACAGAGACGAGTGGCTTCAGGCCCGCAAGGAGCTTCTCGTCAAGGAAAAGGAATT
>JBGUEF010000697.1:0-519 GCA_041821485.1 Deltaproteobacteria bacterium | reverse complement strand
CACGACGTCACGACCGCGCTCGATGGACGGGAGGCCGTCGCCCTGATGGGGCAGAACGCCTACGACGTCATCCTATGCGACCTGATCATGCCCGAGATGACGGGCATGGATGTCTATCGAGCCGCCCTCCAAAGAGCGACCCCCATGAACGATCGAATCGTTTTCATGACCGGAGGTGCCTTCACCCAACGCGCCCGTGATTTCCTCCAAAGTGTGCCAAACCTCCGAATTGAAAAGCCTTTCGACCTCACCCACCTAGAGCGCACCATCTACGAAGCCGCCGACATCGTCGATCCCAAATAAAAGGGGACAGTCCCCTTTTTGAAAGGGTTAAAAGGCAGGACTCATGGGTAGGCCCCGAATGATGGTAATCGGGCTCGACTGCGCCGCGCCTCGATTGGTGTTCGATCGGTACCGCGACGCGATGCCGAACTTGTCGGCCTTGATGGAGAATGGGACCTGGGGCTCGCTTCGAAGCTCAGAGCCGCCGATCACCGTGCCGGCCTGGACCTGCATGCT
>JBGUEF010000696.1:0-520 GCA_041821485.1 Deltaproteobacteria bacterium | reverse complement strand
AGACCTCTAGCTGCGGCATGCGACTATGTAGCGGCCGGCAAGAGTGCCCACAGGATCACACCGCCGAACGCGAGCGCGAAGACAGCCGAGAAGCGCATCGCGGTCGTCGAGAGCTTCGTCCACCAATCGAGCAGGGCTTTGAAACGGTCGACGCCGATGAACGGGAGGGTCAGGCCAGCTAGCAGTGTGATGGCGCCGAGCACCTGAAGAAGCACCGGCAGACGTGACGCAGGCGCGGCAAACCAGAGGGCGAGTCCGAAGACGACACGAACACCCGCCGCAAACCAGAGGCCGCCCTGCGAGCGGAAGCGGGTCGCGAAGTCGACGAGGCGGGACGGCACCAGGATCCCCCACGCCCCCATCAGGAGGGTGAATGCGGCCAGGAGGCCAGAAATCTCTACGGCAAAGGGCATGTCAGGCGAGCTCCTCTTCTGCATGGGAATGCATGTCAGACGCTGGTTCGTAGATGGGAAGCGATTGCTCAATCTGATCGGCTGCGCGCGCCACCGCATGCATGGGC
>JBGUEF010000695.1:0-532 GCA_041821485.1 Deltaproteobacteria bacterium | reverse complement strand
GTCACGAAGCAAGGCTTTGCGCCTCTCGAAGCGTTGAACGTCGGGACGCAGGGTCACACCTCGCCAGAGCAGTTCGGCAAGGTGATGTCGGCTACGAAGCCCCGCCTCGCCGTCGGCTACCATTTCTACAACGACTTCGACACGCAGCCGGACGTGATGCGACGGGTGCGCAAGACCTACGACGGACCTCTCGCGCTGGCGGTGGACTACATGGTCTTCAACGTCAGCAAAGAGGAGATTCGCGTGCGTATGTCGGCGGTCGACGAAGAAATCTGGCCGAGTCCGCCGATGAAAAAGAGGAATCCACCCGACACGTCCAAGGCGATTCCGTTCTCCGACTTCACCAGGTCCGGTGCGATCGCGTACCCCGAGGTCGTTCAGCCGATCTACGACGAGATCAACAAAAAGTACGGGACCAACTACAAGCCAGGCTTCCAAGAATAGGGTGAGCCGGCCTTTTCAGAGGGCAATGCGAGTACTTCAAGAAAATCGAGCCTCTTAAAAAAGTAGACTGTGGCGATAACGAAAAGTG
>JBGUEF010000694.1:0-588 GCA_041821485.1 Deltaproteobacteria bacterium | reverse complement strand
CGCTCGTCGACTGGCGGGAGGGGATGCGCCGCACCGTCGCAGCCATGGGCAAAGGACCGAAGGCCGCGTGAGTGAAAAGCCCGAGATCCTGTTTGCGACCCTGGCCGCGGGCGGCTCGCACGTGAGCAGTGCCAACGCGATGGCCCAGGCCGGTCAAGCAGGCGTTTTTGCGCGACATGAGCAAGGCCGAGGCGCGCGAGGCTTTGGGCCTTTCGGACACCTTCACCTGCCTGGTCATGTCGGGCGGTGAGGGGGTCGGCGGGCAGATAGCAACTACAACCGCCCTTTGAGGTTCACGTCCCACGCGACATAACACCTATACAAACTCCATCCTGGGATGATCAGGGGTGGGCTTGGCGTGGAGGATGACACGGCAGAATCCCTTCTTCCTTCTATATTGACCCCCATGACAATTCGGATAGACGAGACCGGCTACACGCAGATATGTTCCCGGATATGCGCTGGCACGAGACGACGGCCCGAAACATATTCCTGTGTCATTGCCATGAAGAAGTCCTTGTAGAAACTGCGGTACGTCGGATACACCGATGCCCCGGTGCGTTCATACATTCCCGAAAGCGCTTTGTG
>JBGUEF010000693.1:0-610 GCA_041821485.1 Deltaproteobacteria bacterium | reverse complement strand
CAGTAGAAACTGAGCGCCGAGGCCGATGAGCGGTCCACGCGGGTCACGCACGACCCGCTTGAAATCGTCCACGCGGATGTCGAGTGCCACGCCGAACATGATCAAGCCGATCAGGATGTTCAGAACAGTAAGCGTCGCCGGGTTGAAATTGAGGTGGACCTGGTCGACGGCTTCCATGCGGCCGTCCTTCAGTACCACATACGGGCCCGGACCTGCCGTAAAAGCTCTGGTATGCTCGCGCCCGCGATGCGCATCTTCATCACGGTCGTGGCGCTCATCGTCCTTGCGGGTGTCGGGTCCGTAACCTGGCTCATGACGCGCGAGCCTAGCGTCGCGCAGGCGGCTCGTATTGCCGCGGTGCTCGAGAGCACGGCCCCTCCCGGCGAACCTGCTGCATTTGCGCATTGCGCGTCGTGCCATTTGCATGACGGGAGCGGGAGGCCCGACGGTTCGATACCGCGACTCACGGGGCAACGGCGCTCGGTGTTAGAGAACAAGCTCTATCGATTGCGGGCCGGGATCCTGCGCATGCCTGTCATGGACCCATTCGCGCGAACCTTGGCGCCCAGTGAGATCGCCCAAATCGCCGAGTACCTATCTGAACTGCCTG
>JBGUEF010000692.1:0-614 GCA_041821485.1 Deltaproteobacteria bacterium | reverse complement strand
GGGTGTTCTCGCGGACGAGTGCAGCGCACTTTTGAGCCAGTTTTTTGAGGCAATTCGGGCCAAGAACACCCCCCGCAACAGCCGTTGACACCCCAAAGTGTTTTGCTAGCTTCCGCCGCGGAGAGCTGTCCGAGTGGTCGAAGGTGCGTGATTCGAAATCACGTGTACCGAGAGGTACCAAGGGTTCGAATCCCTTGCTCTCCGCCACGTTCTTTGACCTACAAGTTGACGACCGCAGAAGCCCCTGCCCAAAAAGCAGAGGCTGAAGCGTATAGGAAGGCGGACTCCGCCTGGAGAGGTGACCGAGTGGTCGAAGGTGCACGATTGGAAATCGTGTGTACCGTAAGGTACCGGGGGTTCGAATCCCTTCCTCTCCGCCAGTTTATGGTCCTGCCAACGTCGGCCCGTGAAACCCGCCAGGCCCGGAAGGGAGCAACGGTAGCGGTAACCGACGTGTGGCGGGGCCACTTTTTACGCTATATTTGTCTAGTTGGCTTTGGGCGGGCAAGAGGTCTTACTTAGCGATAGAGCAAATCATGCGTCTTTCGATCGCCCTCATCCTGCTCGCCACGGTCATTGAGCCGGCCGCCGCCTTCGGCCAACAGGCCTCCGGT
>JBGUEF010000691.1:0-618 GCA_041821485.1 Deltaproteobacteria bacterium | reverse complement strand
GTCTCGGCCACCAGGTCGGAGCGTCCACCGTCTGGAGAATCCTCAAGAACCACGGGATCCATCCTGCGCCCCAGCGCACCAGCGTGACCTGGACCCAGGTCCTACGGTCCCAAGCCGCCGTCGCCTGCGACTTCGCCACCATCGACACCGCCCTACTACGCCGCTACTACCTGCTGTTCTTCATCGACATCACCAACCGCGAAGTGTTCTTCGCCGGCATCACCGCCAACCCGACCGGGCCCTGGACCACCCAAGCAGCCCGCAACCTCTTCCTCCGTCATCCAGACCGTTTCGCCGAGGCCCGAGCACTCGTCCGCGACCGCGGCAGCCAGTTCATCGACACCTTCGACGAGATCTTCCAAACCGAGGGCCTCAAGATCCTCAACACCCCCGTTCCCACCCCAGTCGCGAACGCCATCGCCGAACGCTGGATCGGGACCATGCGACGCGAACTCCTCGACCGCACCATCATCTGGAACCAACGCCAGGTCGAGCAGCTCGTCGTCGACTACATCGACCACTACAACGCTCACCGCCCCCACCGATCACTCGACCGGCGAGCACCACTCGGGACCAAGCCACCTCTCACGGATCCGAGCCACCTTCGCATCGTGAAGT
>JBGUEF010000690.1:0-620 GCA_041821485.1 Deltaproteobacteria bacterium | reverse complement strand
CCTGCACGCACAGGTCGAGGATGCGGTTCGGGTTCGCATGGTGTCGGACGTTCCACTTGGGGCGTTTCTTTCGGGTGGGCTCGACTCGTCGCTCATCGTGGCGATGATGGCGATGCAGTCGTCACAGCCGGTCAAGACATTCTCAGTGGGCTTCACCAGCAAGGATTTCAGCGAGCTTCCGTACGCAAAGATGGTGTCGGATCGTTACGGCACCGATCACCACGAAATCGTGGTCGAGCCGGACATGGCTTCCGTCATCCCCGAGCTCGTTCGCCACTACGGCGAGCCCTTTGCCGACAGCTCGGCGCTTCCGACTTGGTACCTATGCCAATACACGCGCACCGGGGTCACCGTTGCGCTGAGCGGCGACGGTGCAGACGAGGCATTTGCCGGCTACCGCCGCTATTCGCACTCGCGCACGGCGCGGATGCTCCGAGGACTCCCCGGACCACTGCCCAAGGCGCTCGCGAAGGCGCTCGGCAGCATTCCAATCGCGGCCGCAAAGCAAGTACGCGACTACGGTCGCCGACTCATGGAGCCGGAGCACGTGCGCTTCCTCGGTCTGGCGGCGCACATCCCGCATGAAGACCGCGTCGCTCTCTACGGGCCTGCCATGCGCG
>JBGUEF010000689.1:0-640 GCA_041821485.1 Deltaproteobacteria bacterium | reverse complement strand
ATGGACCACTGAGCCTGGCGGAGGACTACATGGTTTGGAATGTCACCAAGGATGGCATTCGCGAGCGCATGGCGGTCGTCGATGAGCACACCTGGAATCCCCCGTTGGCCTATCCCGCCGAACCGGTTTCGCCGAAGGATCGCGTTGGCTACTCGCCGGAGATCGAAGGCGGAAGACTCGATGTAAGCGATGTGCTCGAGCCCATCTATCAAGAAGCGGGTGACGCACTCGGTAGGAAGTTCGAGTACCCAACCAAGAACGCGGACTCTGCGAACTGATGAAACTCTCTTAGATCCTTCGGCGCACTGAATTGCGCGGTACTAGCTTGTTATGTCGCGTGGGTCGCCACGCGGACAGGGCGTTTGTTTTTCCTACGCTCCCAGGATTTCGGTTTGGTTCGCTTTAGTTCGGTCTAGAGGCATCTGCGCCAGGGACCTCCCTGGTGTCACCGCGGCTACTCGCGCAGTGCGTCGAGGTGCTTGAGCGCAGCTTGCGCGGCACTTTCGATGACTGTTGTCGAGGCCTTTGCTCGCAACATAACGAACAAGCCCAGGACGGAAGCTGTAAAGAAGTTTGCCTCCTCACTAGGGTCCACCGAGCGACGCAGCTCGCCCCGGCTCTGCGCGTTGTGCAGCGCTCC
>JBGUEF010000688.1:0-650 GCA_041821485.1 Deltaproteobacteria bacterium | reverse complement strand
ACCGACGGAGTTCCGCTCGCGTGCGAGAAGTGCGGCGAAGAGTTCAAGAGCCCCAGAACCGCCACGCTCCGCTCCCTGATGTTTCCGGGCCTGGGCGACTTCTACCTGGGCTACCGCAAGTACGCCACGCTCGAGATCATCGGCGCCACCCTGCTCTGGGCCCTGTTCCTAAGCACGCTGGTGCCCGCAGTGATGGCCAAAGGCCTCGACGGCGCCCTCGTCGCAGGCCCCCTCCTCGCCCTACTCGCCATCATCCACATCGGCGACGCCCTCCTCACAAGAGCCAAAGCCCAAACCGGCCTCCACTCCAAAGACGGAAACCTCCCCACCGGAGAAAAAGGGGACAGTCCCCTTTTTGAAAGGGTTAATTCTGCAGATGAATAACGCATGCAAAGGACGCGCAGCCTTTGTGAGCGGGGCGACTGGCCCAGCGCCTAGAGCCGACGAGCTAGAATGCTGATGCTGTGGACACGGAACTTCGTGGCCGCGTTCTGGGTCGAATCTTGGCTGAACGAGTAGGCGTCATTCTGGCTGGTCTTCTCGATCTTGAAACCCGCCTTCTCGATTAGGCGAAGATACCGCTGAGACTCCTGGGCGCCGCCGATGCACTCGGCCCAGAGCGCGCAGTTGTCCCGAACCGAATCGGGAAG
>JBGUEF010000687.1:0-662 GCA_041821485.1 Deltaproteobacteria bacterium | reverse complement strand
CTATTCTGGGTTGGGGGTCCAGCAAGCAAGCAAGTACGACCGTCAATCATCGCTCTTCTCGCCAGCGTGTTGTTAGTCCTCTCCGCAGTGGTCGGCATCGTCGCCGCGCTCCCGGACGGGTCCACGAGCTTCGATGAGACCAACGCTTCCGACGAAGAGTTTGCGTTCCCCGAAAAGCTCGTGTCGCCCCAAACGCGGTCGATTCTAAGCTACGCAAGGGACATGCCCAACTACGGTTACAACGTCGGCACCGCCGCAACCTACAACGTCACCTGCAAACTTTCCTTGGATTCCGACCTAGAGTCGGATGCTCTCAAGTCTGACGCGCTGATGGACTCGCTCTCGCCTGGGGTGCGGACGAGGTACAAAGGCTGGCTACTGGACGATGAGGCAGAGTACACCGCGTTTATCGACGAACGCCTTCGGCGCTTGAACGAAGATCGGCCGTCGCGGAAGTAACGGCGCGCAAGTGCTAGCGGGTTGCGCGTAGGCCGACTCACTCAAAGGGCTCGTCGCACCTACCTCGGCTCGTCGCACCTACCTGGGCTCGTGCACTTCGGACAGTAGTCTTCCACGCGATCGAGCCATTCGTCACAGCCCCTCGTCATCCGATTTCCGATCGAATCGTAGGAACCGTCGTCGGCGTAACCCGTCTCGCGGTC
>JBGUEF010000686.1:0-677 GCA_041821485.1 Deltaproteobacteria bacterium | reverse complement strand
ATTTCGGGTACACTCGCCGGGCTATGATTCACCGACGGATTCGTGTCGCGCCCCTGATTCTCTTGCTCGTCGCTGCGTTTGCGCTGCCCGGCACCAGCACGCCGAGCAAGGCGGAGGAATCGCACACCTTCCGCATCGCGTCCCTGGCGCCGGCTGGATCGTCTTGGATGAAGGTCCTCAACGCCTGGAACAAGACGTTACAGGAAGAGACCGACGGCAAGGTCAAGTTGCGCTTCTATCCGGGTGGCTCTCAGGGTGACGAGCGCGATTTCGTCCGCAAGATGCGCGTCGGCCAGCTCGATGGCGGCGTCGTCACGATGACGGGAATGAGCATGATCGTCCGGCCCATCGTCGTGTTGGTGCTGCCGGGTTTTCTCGACACTTACGAAGAGCTCGACCGGGTGCGAGCAAAGATGGCGCCTCAGTTCGAGGCGATGTTCGAAAAAGAAGGCTTCAAGCTGCTCGGCTGGGGCGACGCCGGTAAGAACCGGCTGTTCTCTGCGAAGCCTTTTCGGGCGCCTGCCGACCTCAAGTCGTTGCGTCCCTGGGTTTGGAAAGACGAGCTGGTCTTCGTCGAGCTCTATGACGTCATCGGGGCCAACGCGATTCGGCTTGGTGTGCCCGAGGTGTACCCCGCGCTCCAGACCCGCATGATCGACATGGTTTCAGCCTCGGCC
>JBGUEF010000685.1:0-692 GCA_041821485.1 Deltaproteobacteria bacterium | reverse complement strand
GACGCGCTCGGACTTCCCCGTCTGGAGCCGCAATGACACGCTCGACTGTCCGAACCGCCGTGTACGTGACCCGTATGCACGGTGGTGTGGGAGGAGGGGCGCCGCGAGGCGCCCCCCTATCCCGATCATAGCCTGGGGCGTGAGCCCCAGGATACGAACGAGAAAATATTGAGGAAGCCGCGGAGCGGCGACAGAAATATCGCGGTGATACCTGCGGCTCATGGCACAGACAGATGTCTGTCGCCCCCTCCGGGGGCTTCGTGTCTATTTGTCGTCCTTACCCTGGGGTTACGGACGGCCTTCGGCCGTCGTGACGCACCGTCGCCAGCGAGTGGCCGATGGCCGGCGATCCCCGACCTCGGCCACGTTTCGCTGCCGCCGGCGGGTTCACGCCCCAGGCTAAGAATATGCCGCGCCTCCGGCGCTCAAATCAGGGCGTCACTCCGGAGGGTCTTCATGGAAGTAGTACGTCGGGTGCCAACCTATTTCAGGACGAGACATATCTTGCATCTTGCGACTTGCATCTTGTATCCGATCGTGTGGGTAGGTGGAAACTGTCACCTCGGGGTAAAACCTCGGGGAATCGCCACACAAAAGGCGATTCATTCCATAGAATCCGACGGTTCGCTTTCCCAACAAGGCGGCGTAGACGCAGTTCAAGGAGACTGAAGATGTTCCGTTTCGTATTTCAC
>JBGUEF010000684.1:0-691 GCA_041821485.1 Deltaproteobacteria bacterium | reverse complement strand
GGTGCAGGTGTCGTTGTACGGCTGAAGCAGTGCCTCCGCGCCAATGTTGGGCCACGCGTCCTGGCCAATGCCGAGGCTGATCAGCGTGTTTCCGATGTCGCAGACGTTCGCAAAGTGGGTGTGGTTGGCGCCGGTCACCTCGACCTTGAAAAGCGCTTCTGCCATCGGCATGCTGGCGAACACATACTCGTGGTTCTCGAAGGCGTTCGGGTCCAAGGTCCCGACCAAGAGGATCGTCGGTTGCGTCACACCGGCCAGGACCTCTTCACTGAAGTTGTTGCTTCCGACGCCCCCGGCGATGACCCCGATGGCCTTGACGCGCGGGTCCGGGCCTTTCTCAACCCAGCCTGCGACCATGCCCAGGGCGGTGCTTCCGCCAAACGAGTGCCCCAGCACACCGACCTTGGATTCGTCGATCCGACCCTCGAAGGCATCGCCTGGCGTGTTGGAGCGCTCAAACAGCGTGTCGATGATGAACGAGACGTCGGGCACGCGGCTCTCCGCAGGCATGGGGTCGCTCTGGTCGAGCGTGGTGTTTCCAGTGTGCGCCGGTGACGCGACGATGAAGCCGTGGCTTGCGAGCGCTTCCATCAACTGGGTGGACTGCGTGTTGATGCCGCCGTAGCCGTGAGAGAAGACCAGGAACGGCCGCTTCACCTCGGAGGAGACTGGAAGGTCGTCGACGGCCACG
>JBGUEF010000683.1:0-808 GCA_041821485.1 Deltaproteobacteria bacterium | reverse complement strand
GCCCGCCGAGTCGCCGTCCGTCGCCGATTCGCGAAACGCCGTGAGTATCTTCTGCTGCGTCGCCAGCAGCTCGTCCATCGCAGTCTGCAGCGCGCCGCGGTTGGTAGCCGGCCAAAGGAAGATCGACACGAGCGCCCAAACCCCAATTCCCATGAGGGTTTCGAGCGTGCGGTAGGCGGCAAACTCAAAGGCATGCCCCGGCTGCGCGGGACCCGCCATGACGATCATCGGGGTGACGAAGGCTGCGACAAACCAGAGGTAGCTGTTCTGGCCCTTCATTCTGTAGGTGAAGTAGCCAAGGAAAGGCGACGTCGCGACGAGCGTCAGCCAACGGTCTTGCGGAAACAGCATCAAGATGAAGAGCCCGCAGAAGAACGCGATCAGGGTCCCGATAGCGCGCAGCATCCCCTTGTAGAGCGATTGTCCATGCCCCGGTTGCCCGATCATCGCGACCGCGATCGCGGCCCAGGTTGGGCTCATCCAATTGGCACGTAGAGCGAGACCGTACGTGATGGCGATCGCGAGACCCAACTTGATCGAGTACTTGGCCTTGTCGGATAGCACGAGCCGAGAACCGCGGTGCTCCGCTACGCCTGTATGGGGTGTCGATGCGGTGGTCATGCTCGGCAGGGCGTCAGCCTACCTCAATCGTCCCGTCCTCGTGAACCGTTACCTTGTGTCGGTCGCTTCACGACTCGGTCGCGCTGTCGTCGCCGACGGAGGAGTGTCCCTAGTGCCGCAACCCGCGTCCTGATCGGGCGATATCCAAGCATGCGTCTGCACCACAGTCCGATTGCCGCCAGCAACA
>JBGUEF010000682.1:0-840 GCA_041821485.1 Deltaproteobacteria bacterium | reverse complement strand
CGTATTGGACCTTCGAGCCGAGCGGTGAGGGCGTGCAGGTGACCTGGGGATTGACCGGCACGACGTCCGGACCGCTTGGCGGGTACTTCGCGAAGATGATGGACGGCTGGGTCGGCGCGGACTACGAGGACGGTCTCGCGCGGTTGAAAGAAGTGGTCGAAGAGGTGCCGGCCGGGGAGTAGGTCAGCGAAGGTGCCCAGTGCCAGTGCCAGTGCCAGTGACAGTGACAGCGCCAGTGTCAGTGCCAGCGCCAGTGTCAGCGTCAGCGTCAGCGATAAGGGACCTCGCGGTGATGGTGGCGGATGGGGTCGGTGCGAGGTACCTTTCCTTCGTGCCTGACGAGCCAAGCGAAGCTCCCGAGGTGGACGATCTCGTGCGTGAAGCCGCGCGCGAAGTGGACCGCACCCTCATACGCTGGGCCCTTTCGCTCTCGCCGCTGGATCGACTCCGCGCAGCCGTGAGCTCCGCCGCTTCACTCCAGGCCCTGAGAGATGCCAAGTCCAACACGACATCAAGACGAAAAGGGGGCGAGCCAAGGACCGCCTGATGCTGCCGGTTCTGATCGCTCTTGCAGAGGAGCTGTCGAGCGATTGAGCGACGCCAACTACTTGTCAGCGTCGCCCCCAGTGCCAGTGCCAGTGCTGCACACCCCTCTCTGCCTCTCTGTCTAGGGTTCACCCCTCTCTGCCTCTCTGTCTAGGGTTCACCCCTCTCTGCCTCTCTGTCTAGGGTTGTTCATCGCTGCCAGTGCCAGTGCCAGCGTCGCACACCCCCCTCTGCCTCTCTGTCTCCTTAGGGTTGTGTGTCACCGCCGCCAGCGTCAGCGCCCGTGGCACAGAG
>JBGUEF010000681.1:0-886 GCA_041821485.1 Deltaproteobacteria bacterium | reverse complement strand
CTGCCGGGCTAGCGAGGCCAGGTTTGCCCCGGCGTTCTCCATCATCCGCACCAGGCTCAGGCCTATGTCGATCGCCCCGCGATCGACTGCTCGCATCTGCTCGACTGAGAGCCAGGCGATCGCACTTGCCTCGACCGTCGGTAGCTTGGGGTCTCGCAACGTCCGTCCGCCTAACCGTCGGTTCCGCGGTTCTGAGCCAAGACCGCCTGCCACCCCGAACCGAGATGATCGTTGCCCTGCAGCACCATCGACGGCAGCACGAATGCGGCGGCGATCAGGAGCGGAACCTCAAACCGACGCTCAATCTCATCCGCCTCGGCCCGGCGGCGCGCGTGCTCTGTTCGGCTGGTGTTTCTGCTCACCGGGCTACCGGCCAGCCGTTGCGATGCCTTGGCACATGTCGTCCTCGATCTTGTTGCTCACGCCAACTCTGGCTTCCTGTCGATCCACGACCTTGTCTACCAGTCCTATCGGCGGCCCGGCCGCGTTCAGGGCTGTCGGAAACGGTGTGCACCGGTGGTTCGACACGGCTCCAACCCTGCTTCGCGCCATTGATCTTTCACGCCAACGATCTGATATGAATCACCGATCAGCCAAGCGAAAGAGATCAGCAAGCTGCTGCACGAGGTTGGTGAGACCCACCACACCGTGTTCCGGATAAGTGACGGTGCCGACGAGGATTGGGCATCTTGGTACTCAAGCTGGCTGGTGGATCTTTCGGAGCTACCTTCGCTTCTCGGCGGCGCCCCGGTACGCAGCCATCTCACTGCGCTCTTGGTCGAACTCGACCGGGACCATGCGAACGAGAATCCGGACGAGCCTTGGCAGGACTTCTACGCTCGGCGAATCCTCGACGAGCTTGGGGCAGGCTAGCCGCGGCCAGACC
>JBGUEF010000680.1:0-895 GCA_041821485.1 Deltaproteobacteria bacterium | reverse complement strand
CAGATCGGGCCGGGCCTCGACCGCAACCTCCATGAGGGCCCGGCAGAGATCGGTGTTGCCGCTCTCGAAGCCTGAATTGGCGTTGCGGATCATATCCCGCTCCACCATCTGCGGATCCAGCTCGGCGAGGCGGCGCGCAGCCGAGGCCAGCCCCTCTGCGTCGCCGGTCATGTAGTTGGCGACGTATGCCATCTGGAGCACCCGAAGGTCGTCCGGCTGCAGGCGCAGCAGCTTCTCCGTGGCGTCGGCAAGGGTCTCGTAGTCCTTGGCCTCAAAAGCGAGCGCAGCCAGCGCGCTGAGGGCCTCGTTGAGCTCCGGATCGATGGCTGCCGCCTCCGCGAATTTCGCCACGGCGGTCGCTTTGTCGTCCACCTGCATCGCGCGCACGCCTTCGTTGTAGGCTGTTACCGCCGTCACTTGCTCCTCGGTCAATTCGGGCTCAGCTTCGGCCTTTTCCCCGACCGGCACAGGTCCCTCAACGGGCCCTGAATCCTCTTCCATCGTGATTTCGACCAGAAGATTGCCGTCCTGGGCGGTGGCCACCGTGGTGTTGACCTGCCGGTAGCCGTCGAGCCGAGCATGCGCCAGGTATTGCGCATCCTTAAACGGCACCCGAAGATTGAATTTGCCCTTCTTCTTGGTTTTGACGTCGAATGTCTTCGAGATGCCTTCGATGGTGACCTCGATCTCGACTCCCTTAAGAGGTTGCCCCGTCGAATCCACCACCTTGCCGGCAATGGAGAGTAGTCGTTGCGCGGCCGCCCCCTTGCCGCCGACCTCCAGGCCATCCCCCTTTTGCGCCTCCGCCACGGCACCACTCCCCATCAGCACCGCGGTCACCATCGTGAGAATCATCCACCGTGAAGTTGCCATGATCATCCTCCCCCTTCACCCG
>JBGUEF010000679.1:0-928 GCA_041821485.1 Deltaproteobacteria bacterium | reverse complement strand
ACCCTCGCGACCGCACTGAGCACGATTCTGTTCGCCGCGACCCTGACGCTCTTCGGGATCGATCTCCATCTCTACAACCTTCTCGCGGTGCCGGTGGCTGTCGGGCTGACCGTGGACGGCGCTGTCCATGTTCGCTGGGCGAACGACTACGACAGCCCGCGCCAGAAGTATGCGACCTACAAAGCGGTCGCCGCATCGACGCTCACGTCGATGGTTGCGTTTGGCGCCCTGATGACCGCCGACAGCCCCGGGCTTCGGTCACTGGGGCAGGTCGGGGTCATCGGTCTGGGGATCTCGCTGGCGGTGAACCTGATCTGGCTCCGGGCCTGGTGCGCGCCGGAGCGGCCCAAGGGGGCGTGATCGCATGTGTGGCATCGCGGGAACGCTTGCGGTCGACCCGAAGGCGGCGCCAGACAGCGAAGCGGTCCAGCGCATGTGCGATGCGATGGTCCATCGCGGGCCCGACGACCACGGAGCTCTGACCGACGGCCCCTGTGCGCTCGGCCATCGCCGTCTGTCGATCATCGACCTTCGGCCCGAGGGCGCCCAGCCGATGACCAGCGAGGACGGCTCGGTCGCCGTGGTCGTGAACGGCGAGATCTACAACTTCCAAGAACTTCGCCGCGACCTTCAGGCTAAGGGTCACAGGTTCAAGTCACGCTCCGACTCCGAGGTGATCGTCCACCTCTACGAAGAGGAGGGAGTGGACTTCATCGATCACTTGCGTGGAATGTTCGCTCTTGCGCTCTGGGACGGACCGCGCCGGCGGCTCGTGCTCGCGCGCGATCGATTCGGCAAGAAGCCGCTCTTCTATCACGCGGATTCCCGGGGTCTCGTGTTCGCGTCCGAGCTCGGCGCGCTTGCAGAATCCGGTCGTTTCGAGCGACGTCCCCACATCGATGCGATCGACGCGTTCCTGTCGCTGCAG
>JBGUEF010000678.1:0-944 GCA_041821485.1 Deltaproteobacteria bacterium | reverse complement strand
ATCAGCGCCGGCGTGACCTCGCCAAGGAGCGCGGCGGCGGATGCGAAGGTGACCTTTGGGTGCGCCTCCCGCAGTTCGTCGAGCCAGGCGGCGAGCCGCTCCATGTCCGCCGCGTTCGAGCCTCGCAACGGAACGTAGATGATCCCGCTCTTGCCGACCGACCCGTCTTTCAAAACCAGTGTTGCAGCGAGCCATTGGGGGATCTGATCCGGTTGCGGCGGGCCGTCGATGTCGACCCAGGGCTCGAGCTCGTCGAGCTCCTCGAGGAGCTTGCGGTCTTCGCGTTCGGTTGCCTTTTCCCGGGCGCGTTCGAGCGTGGCCTTCAGGTTCGTCAAGATCTCGGTCTTTTCGTCCGAGTCTTCGGGGAAGATCACCTGCGCGGACACGACGATCGGCTCGACGCCGAGCGCCTCCATGCCGCCCTGGGTCATCAGCTCGTCTTCGATCGCTGCGCTCACCGCTTCGCGCGACTCGCCGATGTAGAGGGCGTTGATGTTGCCGCGGGCGCGCATCAACGAGGCGTCGATTCCATGACCGACACCCTTGGGCTGAAGCTTGCTCAGGTTGGATTCGAAACCGACCTGTAGGGCGAAGGGAACCGCCAGGAGCCCCGCCGCAAGCACGATCGACGCGAAGCGGCGCGCGCTGCGATCCTTGGCGGCCGGCTGCTGCTGGGCCTTGCTGCTGCCGGGGACCAAGCGAACCATGCTTGGGAACACGGCGAGCGTCCATAGCAGCGTCACGATGATGCCGAGCGACGCCATCCAGCCCATTTGGGAGAAGCCCTGGAAATCGGTCATCGAGAGCGCGCCGAAGCCGCAAGCGGTGGTCAGGCCTGCGACCAGGAGCGACACCCACAGCTCTTGCACGCTCGCCTTCGCCGCCGCGGTGGGCCCCAGGCCCTCTGCACGGGCGGACTGGTAGTGCATCAAGAGGTGAATGCC
>JBGUEF010000677.1:0-983 GCA_041821485.1 Deltaproteobacteria bacterium | reverse complement strand
GAAACGCCCGTCGAGGATGGCACCGTGGATGCCGTCATGATGGGAGCGGTGTTGCCGAGCGGCGGCGAGGGCGCCCCAAGCTTCGCGGTCTGGGCTGCCCAAGACGCGGGGGGCGTGAACGGCGGAACGCCGCTCGAGCGAATCCAGATCATCAAGGGCAAGCTCACGGCCTCGGGAGAGGTCGAAACCGCAGTCATCACCGTGGTTGGGGCCAAGGACGGGCCCGCGCCAAACGCGGACTGCACGATCAACACAGTCGGGCGCCCGGAGACGCTATGCGCCGTTTGGGCCGACCCGGACTTCGATCCGGCGGAAGACGCGTACTACTACGCAAGAGTCTTGGAGCAGCCGACCTGTCGCTGGAACAACGTCAACTGCCTAGAGCAGGGCGTCGACTGTAGCGCGCTTGATCAGGCTGACGGGACGTTCTCGGCGGAATCCGGTGACGCGGGCTACGAAGGTTGCTGCGACATCACTGGCTCGCCAGGCAACTACGCTGGCACGAACCGGTTCGACGTCATTCGCGAGCGCGCCTGGACCTCGCCGATCTGGCACGAATCCCCCCTCAGCCTTTGAGTCGACCGTTGGCAACGCTCTTCGCGGATAATCTCGTCGTCATCACGGGTGGAAGCAGCGGCATCGGTCGCGCTCTCGCCCACGCATTCGCGAGTGAAGGCGCCCGGCTGGTTCTCACCGCAACCAACGAATCACGTCTCTCGGATGTAGCGAAGGAATGCGCGCAGCTCGGCGCCAGCGTATCGACGTACGCTGCCGACGTGTCCGACTTCGAGCAAATGCAAGGGTTGTTCGCGAGGGTCCGCGAAGAGCACGGTACGCCGGACATCCTCATCAACAATGCCGGTATTCTGCGGGACAAGAGCTTTTTGAAGATGGAGCCGGAAAACTGGCACCTTGTTCTCGATGTGCATTTAAACGGTGCTTATAACGTATCCCGCCCGGCGTTTGCCGTGATGAAAGACAAG
>JBGUEF010000676.1:0-987 GCA_041821485.1 Deltaproteobacteria bacterium | reverse complement strand
CTGGGCCGGTGAGCAGGGAAAACAAACCGAGCTCGAGCTGGCGTTGTTCGAAAGCAACTTCTCGCGGGGAGAGAACGTCGACGATCCGGAGGTGCTGGCCGGCGCCGCGGGGCGTGCGGGTCTCGACGAAGACGGGGCCCGAGCCGTCCTGCACGATGGGCGCTATGCCGACACCGTGCGCGAGGAGCAGCGGTTCTGGCTGAGCAAGGGTATCCATGCGGTCCCGTCGTTCATTCTCGACGGCCGGCATCTCATTCCAGGCGCCCAGGACCCGGAGGTTTTCGTGGCGGCGCTGAGACGCTTGCTCGACGAAAAAGCCGCCTAGGGGCTCCGCCAAAGAGCGCCGGCGCGAGTTGGGGTATGCTCCACGGATCCGATGACCCTCCACGAGCAGCTCACTCAGGAAATCCGAATGGGGCCTTCCGGTCCGAACGTGGGGGCGTTCTTCGATCTGGATCAGACCCTGTTTGCGGGCTTCTCGGCTACGGCGTTCACACGGGACCAGTTTACCTCGGGTCGCCTGTCGCCCAAAGACCTCACCGACTCGTTGCGCGCGACGCTTTCCTTTGCGTTTGGCCGAACCGGATTCTCGACGTTCGTGTCCGCCACCTCAGCTGTTTACCGAGGCATGGCTGAAAGCGTATTGGAGGAAGCAGGTCAGCATACTTTCGAGAGACATCTGGCAACCCAGATCTATCCCGAGTCCCGCGCCCTCGTGAAGGCGCACCAGGAAATGGGACACACGGTCGCCATCGTCTCCTCGGCGACGCGTTACCAAGCCGAGCCGCTGGCGCGCGACCTCGACATCGAGCACGTGCTCTGCACGCGGCTCTGCGTCGAGGACGGTGTCTTCACCGGTGAGGTCGAGCATCCGACCTGCTACGGCGAGGGCAAGGCCATCGCCGGGCGCGAGCTCGCGGAGCGCTTCGACCTCGACCTCGACCAGAGCTACTTCTACACCGACAGCCACGAGGACCTGCCCCTCCT
>JBGUEF010000675.1:0-1012 GCA_041821485.1 Deltaproteobacteria bacterium | reverse complement strand
CTGCGACAGGTCGGCAAGGACATGGCCGACCGGGTCGAGCGCTTGCCAGGGGTGTCGGGCACTTGGCGCAACGGCATTCGCGACCGCGAATTTCGTGTGGATGTCGACCCCGACCGTCTTGCCGCGTATCAGCTTTCCCTCACGACGGTCACCGAGTCGCTTCGGTTTCGCGCTGCCAATGTTCCCGCGGGGACGACCAAGGGCGAGGGCGATGCTCGACTCGTTCGCGGGATGACGCGGGTCAACAGCATCGACGAGCTGGCGAATGTCGTCATCCGGCCCGACCCGCAAGGCGGCTCTGTGCGCGTTCGCGATGTTGCGGACGTGAAGGATACGTTTGCTGCCGGCAAGTTCAGCGGGCGTGTGAACGGTGAACCGGCGATCGTCCTCACGGTCCGAAAGGAAGAACAAGCCGACAGCGTGCTGATCAGTGAGGACGTACACGCCCTGGTCGATCGCATGCGCCCCACACTTCCGCCAGGTGTGACGATCGACTTGTTCGGCGATGCCGCGGCAGAGGTCCAACACTCCCTGGGCGCGCTGTACACGAACGCCGCTGTGGGGCTCTTGCTGGTCCTCCTTCTACTCTGGGTCGCAATCGGCGGGCGAAACGCCACGATGGCAGCGGTTGGCCTTCCGGTCGCTCTCGCGGGCGCGGTCATTGCGATGCACATGATGGGGATCACGATCAACATGATGTCGCTCATGGCGTTGATCCTCTGCCTGGGCGTGGTGGTCGATGACGCGATCATCATCATCGAGAACATCTACCGGCACATGGAAGAGGGGATGCCGCGGCGAAAAGCTGCCGTCATCGGCACGCAAGAGGTTTTCTGGCCGGTCGTCTCGTCGACGCTCACCAGCTGGGCCGCGTTCCTGCCGTTGCTTCTCATGGAAGGTGTTCTTGGAACTGCCTTTGCAATCATCCCCAAGGTCGTCGTGGCCTCCCTTGCCGCCTCGTTGGTCGAGGCGATGTTCATTCTACCGAGCCATATGGCCGATTTCGGGAAGC
>JBGUEF010000674.1:0-1016 GCA_041821485.1 Deltaproteobacteria bacterium | reverse complement strand
TGTTCCACTTGGGGCGTTTCTTTCGGGCGGCGTCGACTCTTCGCTCATCGTGGCGATGATGGCGATGCAGTCGTCGCAGCCGGTCAAGACGTTCGCGGTCGGCTTCACGAGCAAGGACTTCAGCGAGCTTCCGTACGCGAAGATGGTGGCCGACCGATACGGGACGGATCACCACGAGATCGTGGTCGAGCCAGATATGGCGTCGGTCATCCCCGAATTCGTTCGCCACTACGGCGAGCCCTTCGCCGACAGCTCGGCGCTGCCGACCTGGTACCTATGCCAATACACGCGAACCGGCGTCACGGTGGCGCTGAGCGGCGACGGGGCCGACGAAGCGTTTGCCGGCTATCGCCGCTACTCGCACTCGAGAACCGCGCGCGTGCTACGGCAACTACCCGGGCCATTGCCCAGCGCGCTCGCAAAGGCTTTGGGGAGCATCCCAATCCCGGCAGCACAGCAGGTGCGCGACTACGGGCGCCGGCTGATGGAGCCGGAGCACGTGCGCTTCCTCGGTCTTGCAGCGCACATCCCACATGAAGATCGGCTTGCCCTCTACGGGGAGGCCATGAGAGAGCGATTCGCCGAGGACCTCGTCGCGCGGCGCTTCGGTGAGCTCTACGCCGAGTCGACTGCCACCGATCCGGTCAACCGTCTCCTCGATCTCGACATTCAGACCTATCTCACCGACGACATTCTGACGAAGGTCGACATCGCTTCGATGGCGCACTCGTTGGAGGTGCGGTGTCCGCTCGTCGACCAAGAGTTGATGGTGTTCGCCGCGTCTTTGCCGGGCGCCCTGAAGCTCCGCGGGCTGACGACGAAGTTCATACTCCGGGAAGTCGCCAAACCGCTCCTGCCGGAGAAGATCCTTGCGCGGCGCAAGCAGGGGTTCGGCCTGCCCGTCGACCGGTGGCTGAGGGAAGAGCTCGCGCCGCTGTCGCGGGACGTCTTGCTCGACCAAACGGCACGTGAGCGTGGCATCTTCAACCCCGCTGCCATCGAAACTCTACTCTCAC
>JBGUEF010000673.1:0-1026 GCA_041821485.1 Deltaproteobacteria bacterium | reverse complement strand
CTCTGCGGTCGGCGGGAACTCTGCCGGCGAGATGTTCTGAATCTGGCCGAAGATCCCCGCGAACTCGACTTCGAGGCGCAGATCCTTCCACAGCACCTGTAGCCAGCCATCGGGCATGTAGACCTTCGCATCACGGCGGACGAAGGCATTTTCGATGTCACTGATCGTTCCGAGCAAGGGAGCGGTCGAGGTGGACAGGAACTGTGAGCGGTAGATGAAGTACGCTCCGCCATTGATCACCCACTTGCCGCGGGCGAGGCGTTTCTCCTGCTTGAGTGGCTCCAGGCGGCGCGCGAGCAAGAAGCTCCACTGCCGTGTGTCGTCCAGCCTGCTCGCGTCGACCGGGATGTTCTGGATGTCCTCGATCGGGTTGTAGATGTAGCCCTTGTTCGCGAAGTCCCAGGAGACCCCAAAGAAGATGCCCTTGAACTTGCCGATGAGCTGAATGCGGTCGATTTCGGACTGGAAGTCCGAGTCGAGGGCGGTTTCGAGCGGGTTCGTCCCCTCGCCCGCGTTCCAAAGCATCCCGAGGCCCCACTGGTGGCCCATGCGGCCGAAGCGAAGCTGACCGATGGTGCTGTTGGTGACCTCGCCCCAGACGCGTCGGAAGTAGATGTTGTCGCCCACCGTGTTGCGGAACGATTCGGGCGGAGGCAACGTTTGGGTCAGGCTGTCCACGGGGACTCCGGGAGCGCGGCCCGTAATCTGGCCAAACTGATTGACGGACTTGACCTCGGGGGTCGAGCCCAAGACGAGATTGTCGAACACGTCGACCATCATGTGGAGCCGAATATTGTCACTGAGCGAGATCGTCGGTTGCAAGCGAAGCCGCATGTTCGCCCAACTCACGGTCGCGCTTCCGTCGCACCGCTGGTCCTGGCTCGCTGGAGACGCCGGCTCGCCCTTGCAACCGCCCTGAGGAAGCACGCCATTGCCACCGGAGCTCGCGGCGTTGTCGACCGGAATCCATCTCGCAAACGGGTCTTGGTTCAATCGGTCGAGTGGAATCCGACGGACCGAAAAGTT
>JBGUEF010000672.1:0-1031 GCA_041821485.1 Deltaproteobacteria bacterium | reverse complement strand
GTGTAAGGTGCTAGCCGCCCTACCATCCGGCTGTACAACAGCTTCCCACCTGGAACGCGTTCCAACCGATTCCACGCTTCCCGAATGAAATTGGTCTTCGATTCGGTGGTTAACGCTTCAGCTCTAAAAAACGTCGTGACGGCCATCGCCGAAACCGTAACACACTCCGGAACGGGGCATAGGACAGGTACAACCTCTCCTTCATTTCATCCCCCCTGCCTGGTACCAAAGGTCTCACCAACTGGCGGCTACCAGGCAGGGACTTTTTTTGAGTGGGCGCCGGCTCACTCGCTAATGAGGTCGCCAAGCCGGGTCAGGCTCTCATGGGTGCCACCCAGGGTGAACTCGAGGTGCTTCGAGGTCATGAAATAACGGTAGAGCGGGTAGTCCCGGTCGAAGCCCATGCCGCCGTGGACGTGCTGGGCGGCGGCCACGACGCGGGCGCCGGCTTCGGAGGCAAAGAACTTCGCGACCGCGAGCTCCTTGTCGGCGTCGAGCCCCTGATCGAGGCGCCAGCAGGCCTGCCACATCGAGGAGCGCATGACCTGCACGTCGATGTACGCATCTCCAACCCGCTGGGTCACGCCCTGGAAGGTGGCGATCGGGACCCCAAACTGCTTTCGCTCACCTGAATAGCTGGCGGTCATGAAGAGCGCCTGCTCTGCGATGCCGTACTCGACAGCGCAGATGCCCAGGATGGTTCGATCGACCAGGTAGCGGAGCACCTGCTCGCCATTGTCCACACCACCGAGCGTATCGTCGGCAGCCACGGGCGCATCGGCGAGTTCGAGTTGCGAGAGCGGCTGGCCATTGGTGCCACGCTGCTCACTGAGGGACACGCCTTCGGCCTTGGGATCGACCAGCAACACCAGGACCGAGCCGCCTTCGGTGCGAGCCGGAACCAGGATGCGATCGGCGAGGTCGCCCTTGGACTTACGGTTGAGCTTGCTTTTCTTGCGCTTTTCCCGGAGCGCGTTGGCCCGCTCCCCGGGAGTCAGTCGATTGAGGGCCTCGGTCGGTCCCACGGGCTT
>JBGUEF010000671.1:0-1034 GCA_041821485.1 Deltaproteobacteria bacterium | reverse complement strand
TTCCTAAGCACGTTGTTCCTTAAATCCGGGTGGCCCTGCATGCTGGAGGTATCTAGCAACCAGCAGCAAGGAGACACCCGGATGGAAGTGCACGCTAACGCCTCGTTGACGCCCCAGGGCCGCCTGACCATGGTCAGGCGGCTTGAGCAAGAAAACTGGACCCTCGCCCGGGCAGCTGCGGCCGCCGGAGTTTCGGTGAAGACCGCCGCCAAGTGGCGAGCCCGCTATCGGGCCGAAGCCGACGCGGGGCTCATCGACCGGAGTTCAAGGCCGCAACGGATCCCCCACCAGACTCCCGAGGACCGGGTCGAGGCGATCGCAGCACTTCGCCGGATCAGATCGACAGCAGCCGAAATTGCCGAGATGCTCGAGATGCCGATCTCGACCGTTTCTTTGGTGCTCCGCCGGATCGGCCTCGGCAAGCTTTCGAGGCTTGAACCACCGGAGCCGCCCAACCGCTACGAGAAGAGCCGGCCGGGAGAGCTGATCCACATCGACGTCAAGAAGCTAGGTCGGATCGGAAGAAACGGGCCGGGTCACCGGTTCAAAGGCAAAGGCAGGGGCAGGCGCTCCGCGGGTGCCGGCTGGGAATGCGTTCACGTCTGCGTCGACGATGCCACGCGCCTGGCCTACGTTGAAGTTCTGCCCAATGAGAAGGCAGTGACTGCGATCGGCTTCCTGAGAAGAGCCATGGAGCACTACGCCGGCTACGGGATCAAGGTGGAGCGCCTGATGACCGACAACGGTTCCGCCTACGTCTCTTTCGCTCACTCCGCCGCCTGCCGCGTACTCGGCGTCAAACACATACGCACCCGGCCCTACCGACCCAGGACCAACGGCAAGGCAGAGCGGTTCATCCGCACCATGCTCGGAGGCTGGGCCTACGGAGCGATCTACGGCAGCTCAGACGAGCGCACAGCTGCTCTTTCTGGCTGGCTTGATTTCTATAATTGGAAGCGACCTCACGGTTCTCTGGCAAAGAGACCGCCCGGGGCTCGATTAGCCGAGCTCAATAGGAACAACGTGGTTGGTTC
>JBGUEF010000670.1:0-1048 GCA_041821485.1 Deltaproteobacteria bacterium | reverse complement strand
ACGAGCTCGCCGTAGCAATCGCGGCGGTGACGCGGCTGCTGGATGCGCTTCTTGCGCTGACGGCGCGTCTTCCAGATGCCGTCTTCGATCATCCATTTTCGGAGCGTCTCGACCGACATCCGAAGGCCGTGCACCTCGAGGAGCTTCTCGTGTGCTAGCGTCGGGCCGAAATCCGGATACCGCATCCGGACGATGCGCAGGGCCTCCTCACGCAGCCCATCGGGCAAGACGTGATTGCGCTGGCCACGCTGACGCGAGACGAGGCCAGCGGGTCCGTCGCGCTTGTAGCGAGCGCACAGCCGCTCCACCTGACGCACGCTCAGCGCGAGCTGTGAAGCAGCCTGTTTCTGGGTAAGCCGGCGCTCTTGGATCGCACGCATCACATGCGCTCGCTCGATCTCGCGCCGGCTCATGACGACGAGCCCGGTGTCCATAGGGGGCGGGTAAACCCGACATTTCTATCTGGCACAAACCCGACACTTCTATATTGTTTCTACAGCCGAATTGCGCGGTACTAGATGTTATGTCGACTCTCCCAAGAGCTGCGAAAGACCGCTCATAGTTACTAGCATCCTCTCTCAAGGTCGTGCGAACCTCGCTGCCGCTCTCGTCGCTGAAGAAGTCGAATCGCGCGGGCGTCCCGGTTCGCGGCGCTGCTGGCAACGAAATGACGCCAACTGCCAGGGTGCGGCGACTTCTGAATCGCCTTCCGTTGACTTGCGAGCTTTCGTCCGAGGGTCCGGGATTCGATGGCTTGGCGGAGTGCCAGTTGTTGTGAAAGGCGTTTTCGGTCTCGGTTCGACACGGGTAGGGCGCCGAGAAGCCGTCGCTGGTGTCGATACTTCTCCTTGAGTCGTCGACGCTCGCGGGAGGCGGAGTCTCTGTAGCCGCTCCAGGCGTGCTGGCGTTGCACACGGGCTTGGTTGAGTAACTGCGTGTAGTCATTCCACAGGCTCTGCGCCACCGTGGGCGGGATGGGCGAATACCGGTGAGCCGCCCGATCGCTGGCTTCCAACTGGTGCACAGATGCCGGTCGGAAGTCCCCGAG
>JBGUEF010000669.1:0-1053 GCA_041821485.1 Deltaproteobacteria bacterium | reverse complement strand
CACGAGAGGCGTTGCCCCGGTACCTATTCCATGCGTCTTCCCGTTCAAGTCGGCCTCGCTCGAGTAGCTGCGTGTAATCCTTCCACAGGCTCTCCGGCACCATGGCGGGCATGGGCGAATACCGCTGAACCATGCGCCCAGCATCTTCCAGCTGATGCCCGGGCGCTGGTCGAAAGTCGCCGAGCTGCTTACACAGCCGCGGCTTGCTGAAGTTGCGACCTACGCATGACGCCTTCACACGAATGCCATGCTCGGCGTCCTCAAAGACGAGCCCGTTGCCATGCAGCCGAACCACCACGCCGAAGCGGACGCAGACGTTGTGCAGGTCGTCTTAACTTCGCAGCTCGGTCGCTCGAAGCGCGGGGGCGAGCGTCTTCCGGGCCCAGCGTGCGAAGCTGTCGATCCCCTGGTGCGCTGCGCAGTCCGCTGCTCTTTCGGGCAGGTTCTCCCGCTCCCTTGCTACGGTCCGAAGGGGTGTGAGCCCCAGTTCCATCTCCAGGATCCGGCCCGCGGTGAAGAGCTTCTGGTGATCCCAGGCTGGTGAGTGAATGCGAAAGGTCTCTGGGTGGATCTTGTTGATGGCCACGTGAATGTGTTCGTGGTCCTTGTCGTTGTGGCGGGCGGCGATGTACTGGTGCTCGGAAAACCCTAGGACATCCACCAGGTGCTCCACGACGCGCCTTAGCTCCTTCCTGTCGAGGCTTCGGTCTTCCGGGTGGAGCGAGATGACGAGGTGGTAGGTGCGGGCTTTCCCTGCTCGTGTATTCTGCGCTTGGCCGCTTCGCCGTGTTCAGGGTTCGCTCCTCTACAGGCGAGCTCACGACCGGCCCCCGATTCCGTTCGGGACGCGGGCGAACGTGGGGACGTCAGGGGGACGTGGCGACCTGCAATGGAGTGAGGACATGTGACGAAGAGTGGACGTGGCCATGCGCGAAGCCCCTGGATATCGCTCGTAAACGACGAGAGTGGTTAGGGTTCTGCGCGACCGAAGGAATGGGCCTCGACGGGTTCGAATCCCGCCCCCGGCACCGCACTCGATCGCGACAGCAATAG
>JBGUEF010000668.1:0-1063 GCA_041821485.1 Deltaproteobacteria bacterium | reverse complement strand
GCGACCGTCACGGCGACAAAGGCGACCAGTACGGCGACAAAGGCGACCAGCGCGGGAACAAAGGCGGCTAGCGCTGCTGCGTCCGTGAACATTCTGGAGTTACGGAGGCGCATTTGCGACGGCGTTGATAGCACTCACGGATTGTCGCGCGGAAGGCGGTGCACACACGCGACAGGACGCACGTCGGTTTGCTCCCATTCTTGCTCGACGAGCCTGATGCCGGGCGGCCTTGAGGCGGTCCCGGACACTATCGGCTCGGTCAAAGTACACCTCGTCGGGTGTTTGTCCGCCAAAAGCGTTGTGGGGCATTTGGGTGTTGTGCTGTTTGACGTAGAAATCGATGAGCTGCTTGAGCTGCGTGAAGCTGTCGAGTGAATGCAGGTAGAGCCACTGATGACGTAGAGAACGCCAGAATGCCTCGATCATGGAGTTGCTGAAGCTGACCTCTACCTGGGCAAGCACACGGTGCACGAAGCCGTCGGCGATAAGTTGGTCGACCCCAGCGTTGACGTTTTCGACACCGGAGTCGGCGACGACAGTGGGCGTCCGCTCGAGATTCTTCCCAGCCTCCTTCAGGATCTCACAGGTCGTATTGGGATCGAGCCGTTCCGCAAGGCGCCACGCCAAGATCCGGCGCGAGAAGTTATCGATGACGGCATGCAGGTAGGCTTTGGTGTCATCGAGAAGTCGGATGACCGTCACGTCGATGTGCCAGCACTCGTTGGGATACGTCGCCCGAATGCCGGTCTTCGGCTTTTCGGGGTACACCCGGCGACGCGGTCGTCGCCAACCACGCTGCCGTACGAGTTTGGTCCAGGTCGTCGCCGACGCAAAGACCTTGCCGGCTCTTTGGGCATACACGGCCAGAGTTCGAAGGGGCATGTGGCGATACTCCGTAGCGGTCACCATCTCCTTGATGCTGCTCACATCGGCGGGGGTGAGTTGCGTTGGATGAGAGCGGGGGCAGCTGGACCGGTCATCGAGCACGCAGCGTTTCTCGGCTCGCTTCCAAGCGTGATAGCGGGCCGGGGACAGGCGCATCACGCGTAGGGCCGCCTTGAGG
>JBGUEF010000667.1:0-1088 GCA_041821485.1 Deltaproteobacteria bacterium | reverse complement strand
AGTTCCGCGCGACGCAGAACAATGCCGGTGTCTGGGGGCTCCACCCCTTCGACGAAGCAAGCCTCTTCGTGACGACGCTCGTCTACGTGGCTGCGCGCTTGCTTGGCGTCTCCCCAAGCGCACCATGGCTCCAGGGCGCGCGCCGCATGTTCAGTCACGAAGGAGGTGTTCAGCGGATTCCGACCTGGGGAAAAGTCTGGCTAGCGCTTCTCGATCTCTACGCTTGGGAGGGGATCAATCCTATCCTCCCGGAAGTCTGGGCACTCCCGTCGCGCGTTCCGTTTCATCCGGCGAACTACTACTGCCATACCCGCTCGATCTACTTGGGCCTGGCGGTGCTCTACGGGGAGCGGTTCGTTGCGCCGAGCACCCGGATTCTCGACGAGGTTCGCGGCGAGCTCTACCAAGGCCTCTACGATGAAATCGATTTCTCCGCGTGCGCGAGCGATGTCCGGCAAGAGGATGCCCCGTTCCGCGCGAGCACCGGGCTTCAGGCGATTTTCGCACTGAGTCGGCTCTATGAGCGCTTCCCGCTGAAGATCATTCGTCCACGTATTCTTCGGCAGCTCCGCGAACGAATGCGACGCGACCTGCGGGCAAGCAGCTATCTTTCGCTTTCGCCGGTGAATGGGCTTCTCACGGTTCTCGCGCTTTGGGCCGACGATCCGGAGGACGCTGATCTGAAGGGCGCCATCGAGAAGATCGACGCGTGGTTTTGGGAAGACGCGTATGAGGGGTCGCGAGTCGCCGGCGCAGGAAGCGTCTGCTGGGATACCTCCTTTGCGCTCCAGGCCCTTTCCACCCGTCCAGGCGCCACCGATCGGGACGCGCTGACCCGAGGAGCGTCGTTTCTCGCAAGTCAGCAGATCGAGCAACCGAGCTTCGATTACCGCGCCGCGCACCGTATCGACCCTACCGGCGGTTGGTGTTTTTCCGAGGTCGGGCACGGGTGGCCGGTCAGCGATTGCACGGCCGAAGCGGTGCTCGCCCTACTGCACGCCCGACCGGAGAGTCTCGGTCGGGAAGGCGCTGCGCGCGCCGTCCGATTCATTCTGCGGTGTCAGAATTCCGACGGAGGCTTTGGCAGC
>JBGUEF010000666.1:0-1145 GCA_041821485.1 Deltaproteobacteria bacterium | reverse complement strand
CTCGGCCTTCTTTTTGACTTCGGCCTTCCTGCGAGCCGCTTCTTTGCGCGCCTCAGCTTGCGCCTGCGCGAGCTCGCGCAGGTCGATCGTCTTCGCCTCGACCCGCGTGCGAGTCCTCTTTGGTTTCTCCTCTTCCTCTTCCTCGTCGGCCTCCTCGACTGGAAGCTGCTGGGGGGAAACGAAGGGACGCCTTGGCGCCGGCCGGCTCGCCTTGATGCCTGACAGCGGCAGATGCCCTGCCTTCTTTGCGGCCTTATAGGCAGCCCGCATGGCCTCCGGCTCACCGAAGTACTTGGTCATGGCGTCGAGGTAGAGCTTCTTCCAGAGTTTCTCGCAGGCTTTTCCGAGGCCAGGAGGAATCTTGCTATGGGTGACCTCGACCTTGGTCCCGCCCGCCACCGGCTCGAATGTGATGTCTACGTGTGAATCATTGGCGCCCTTGGGAAAATCCCGAGTTCGCCAGGTCATCGCGATCCGGCTGCCCGTCACCAGATAGACATGGGTCGCATCGATGAAACCATCGTCGGAGACGACTCGACCGCCTACCCAGGGGTCCACCGTAGCCCGCGCACCCGTGAACGCGGAGTGATGGCGCTCGTCCATCCACGCGGAATAAATACGGTTTGGACTCGCGGGTATCACGGAGGAGACAGTTAATTCTTCCGTGTCCATCGTCCTCAGATTCCTTGACTCGCTGGGCTGTATAAGTCCAGGAATCTCATTTGAAAACCAGAAAATTGCGCCCGGTCTGGGTCAGAAGAGTCATTTGTGAGGTTCTTGTAAGCTATTCGGGCCAGTTCTGCACGCCCGGGCTTAGATCGTGCCGGATCTCTTGACCCCGTCTGCGGCCGTGCTTCGATGCCAATCTCGATGCCACAAGCAGCTCCCCGGCACCAGTTCTGGATCGACCGTGGCGGGACGTTCACGGATTGCATCCACCGCGACCGGGACACGGGAGTCCTCCGGGTTACCAAGGTGCTCTCATCCGATCAGGCACCGCTCGAAGGCATCCGGGCGCTTCTGGGGCTCGGGGCGGACGATCCGATCCCCCCCAGCGAGGTCCGGATGGGGACCACCCTGGCCACCAATGCACTCCTCGAGCGGGGCGGATGCCGGTGCGTTCTCGTGGCGGACGAAGGCCTTGG
>JBGUEF010000665.1:0-1151 GCA_041821485.1 Deltaproteobacteria bacterium | reverse complement strand
TTTTTGCTAGTGTCCGCCCCCAATCAGCGAGAGGAAGCTAGAAGATGAGTGCTGTAGAAGAGCTATTTGGTTTGACTGGACGCGTCGCTGTGGTGACGGGGGCCTCCTCGGGTATCGGAGTTGGGTTTGCGCGGGCGCTGGCACAGGCGGGCGCAAATCTCGTCTTGGCGGCGCGCCGTGTGGACCGTTTGGAGGCGCTGGCTGTCGAGCTCGCGGAAGCCGGCGCCGAAGTCTTGCCCATGGCATGCGACGTGACGGACGCGAAGCAGGTGGAGGCGCTCAAAGACGCGTGCCTAGAACGCTTCGGGAGAGTGGACATCCTGGTCAACAACGCGGGTATCACCGAGGTCGTTCCCGCCGAGAACGAGTCCGACGAGGCGTTCCTGCGCGTCCTCAACGTCAACCTGAACGGGACTTTTTACTGTGCGCAGCGATTCGGCCGCGCCATGCTCGAAGCCGGGCAGGGTTCCATCATCAACATTGCATCGATTTTCGGCATGGTGGGCTCCGGATCGATTCCCCAGGCCAGCTACGTAGCCTCGAAGGGCGCGGTCGTGAATATGACCCGCGAGCTCGCTGCTCAGTGGGCGCGGCGAGGCGTGCGCGTCAACGCGATTGCCCCCGGCTTCTTTCTATCCGAAATGACCGAGAACATGTTTTCGGACGAGCGTTCGATGTCCTGGCTGCGCAAGAAGACGCCAGCAGGCCGACCGGGAGAAGTCGAAGAGCTCTATGGCGCGGCGATTTTCCTCGCCTCGGATGCCTCGAGCTACGTGACCGGCCAGACCATCGCGGTCGACGGTGGCTGGACGGCGATCTAGCCGCGCTCAGCGGTCTTTTCGAAGCTGGCGCATCTTTTTGAGCGCCTCGAACTTCGAGGGGTCGACTGGATGCACGGTGACTCTCCCGGTGGCGAAGACCTGTTCGAAAGCAGCGTCGACCAGGGCGACCGGAACATGGACTGTGCCGTAGACCTTGCCGTGAACCTCCACCGGCGTCGTCGAAGATGTCGAGTCATCCTCCATCCTGGTTCGGTCGGCGAGACAGAGCAGGTGCGTTTCCGCTGGGATGTGCCCGGTGGCGAACCGAATCTCGATGTGCTTGGTGAAATGTGGATGCCGCATGACCGCGCCGCGCGCGGTGGCGCCGAC
>JBGUEF010000664.1:0-1193 GCA_041821485.1 Deltaproteobacteria bacterium | reverse complement strand
GTGCGACGTATTCGTTCTTCGACAACGCGAATCAGGACCGAGGCATGTTCGGCGAGCCCTTCCAGGATGGCGGAACGGCCGACTATCACTTCGTGTACGTGGATGCGATGTTTAAGGCGCGCGGCTTTTCGGCCATCACAGAGTTCGCATTCCGAACTGGCACACGCAAGCTCGGCGATATCACCCCTACGGACCCCGAGTACGACCCCGACCTCCCGGTCGATCCGCGCAACGGCCTTGGCTGGATGCTGCAAGCAGGCTACCTGATTCCAAATCAGCGCTTCGAGTTCGCGGGTCGCGGGGCGATCAAACAAGCCACCAGGTCGCCTACCAGCCTCAGGGACGAGTATGCGATAACGGGCTCGGTGAGCTGGTATTTCGCCCGACACCCCTTCAAGATTCAGGCTGATGTGTCTCAGATCTGGGAGGGCGTGTTCCAAGAGGGAGCCACGACGTTCCGCTTGCAACTCCAGGCCTCGCTCTAACTTGCTCCGCCTAGCTGCTGTTCTTGTTTGTGGCGTCGTGGCGGCGTGTAAGCCGGCGACGCCCACGAACTCGGCTCGCGACATCGTGCTGGTGAACTCTGAGCCGCGCTGCGAGAAGCTTGGCGCAGTCGAGGGCGTGGGCGGCAACGCGGAGAGCGCGAAGGCGGATGCGCTCGATCGCGCGGCGGAACGGGGAGCAACACATGCCCGCTTGGAACCGGCGCACCCCGACCTCGAGGATGGAATGACCATCGTGGTCACTGGTACCATCTTCGCCTGTCCGTCTCCGGACGAGGTGCTCCCGCCGGACGGGTACCGGTAGCCCGCCTATTGCGGACTAGACGTTGCCGTGGCGGACGTCGCGGCCTTCGACCGTGAAGATCACCACCTCGGCGATGTTGGTCGCGTGGTCCGCGATGCGCTCCAGGTACTTCGCGCAGTTGCAAATCCGCATGCCGTCGGCGATGCGTGAGGGGTCTTTCATGTAGTCGATGCAGAGCTGCATCACTTCGCCGTAGATTTCATCGACGGCGTCGTCTTGTTCGAAGACGATCCTCGCCTTTTTAGGGTCTTCCTCGACGAGGGCGTTCAAGGAATCGCGCAACATCGCGCCGGCGCGTTGCGCCATTTCCGGCAGCTTCGACCCAGGCGGGCTGAGGCGGTCCGTAGGCCCCATCTCCATCGCCCGCTCGGCGATGTTGACAGCCT
>JBGUEF010000663.1:0-1237 GCA_041821485.1 Deltaproteobacteria bacterium | reverse complement strand
TGCGATGTCAGCGCTAGGCTCCCCGACGACGGGAGCGCATTTCGAATCGTGCACAACGTGGCAGCCCTTCTTCAGACGCTAGACACCGACGGAGATCCTACGGGCACGATCGACATCAGCCCGGACGTCGCGGCGCTCTTCGAGAACGTGAGCATCGACTTCGATCAACCGTGGGAAGCATTTCGAGCGGACACCGATCTGCAAAACCTGCTGGTCGCGGCCAACGACGGCGAACTATTCCCAGCAGTACGCGAGCTCCGCGAACGGGAAGCCGCACTGAGAGCCCTCTATCAGGGCATCGGCCTCTGCCCGTAGGCGTCAAGATCGGCGGCGCGCCAACGGCATAGCGCCCGAGGCCGCGCCGCTTCGCAATTCACTGCACGTCAAACACCACCCGGTCGATCGTCCCTTCAAACGGAAACGGCGCGCGCGGGTAGTGGACCTTGTTCGGCGACACTGGCAATCCGTTGTCTCGCCCGATGTCGAGCCCCGCATGCGTTTTCGGGACACCGCTTGGGACACGGCCGTCATCTCACACTGCGCGACCTGCGGCATCGTTGTCTCACCGACATCGCCGAACGCGAAGGGCTGGCCGCCGCGGCATACGTCGGCGGCCATAGCTCGACGGAGATGGCGGGTCGCGTCTACGTGAGCCCGCAGGCCGACTCGGCCGAAGCCGCGTTGCGCGCGCGGGCGAGAGAAGATCGCTTCAAACCCGGCACAGAACCCGGCACCGATCAAACCTGGGAAGCGTGGGCTGCGATTTTGTCCCAGGATTTGCGGCAGACGCGAAGGGATTCGAACCCCCGACCTCTCCCTCCGGAGGGGAGCGCTCTATCCAGCTGAGCTACGCGTCCATCCCCTTTTTTTAGGGGTAAAATGCTTGTGACCGATCCTGACTGAGACTCCGTTCCAGTTTCGGTTCCAGTTATCGTGGCAGTTATCGCCGGGATTTCAAGTTGCTGGTCGGCCGCGGTGCGTGCCCTGAGCGCAGCAGTCGCCGCGCGCTCTCGGGCACGCACCGCGACCGAAAACGGCTTTCACAACAACTGGCGCTCCGCCAAGCCATCGAATCCCGGGCCCTCAAGCGGAAGCTCGCAAATCAACGGCAGGCGATTCAGAAGTGCCCGCACCCTGGCAGTTGGCGCCATTTCGTCGCCAGCCGCGCCGCGAGCAGGGACGCCCGTGCGATTCGAATTCTGGAGCGACAAGACCAGGAGCGAAGCCCGTGGGATCT
>JBGUEF010000662.1:0-1249 GCA_041821485.1 Deltaproteobacteria bacterium | reverse complement strand
GCCATGCACACGTAGACGTAGCCGTTGGTTGCAAAGGCGGGATCGACTTCGAGCCCTAGCATGCCGCCTTCGCCGTTTGCGACCACATCATCGGGCGTGACGGTGAACGGCTGGGCGTCCACACCGTCTACATACACATTGAGCCGGCCGAGCCTCTCGGTGACCAGCACTGTCCCGTTGGGAAGCCATGCGATATCCCACGGGTTGGCGAGACCGGTAATGAACGTGGTCACCTCGAGGCCCGGGACGACACCGCCGCCACCGGAACCAGCGCCGCCGCCGGTTCCTGCACTACCGCCAGTGCTACTTGCAGATTCCCCACACGCCCCCAACAGGACCGCACAGACCAAGAAAATTCTAAACCCCACAACGACAATTTCGTTGGTGCCGGGCCCGAATTCAAGCGGAAGGAAAGCGTCGGTAGGTCAATGTGGCGACGGTGCCCACGCAAAGTGCGGTCATTGCATAGAGAAACGGCAGTTTCAGAAGCGCGTCCTGGTCTGCGTCAGGAAAGGTCGCGAGGATGACTGCGATCGCAAGAGGCGTGTTCTGAACGCCCGTTTCGAGGGAGACCGCGCGACGCTGAGGCGGCAAGAGGCCTGCGAGCCGCGCTATTGCGTAGCCGAGCACCATGCCGCTGCCAGCGACGCAGACGCAGGCGAGAAGGCTGGTGTCCTGGGCGGTCAGCACGAGATCGATCTGATCGGAGACACTGGTGAGCAGCAGCACGATCAGCAACAAGGCCCCCGAGATGGCACCCACGCGTTCGACCTTCTTCGCGGTTTCCGCGGATCGATGCCGAACCCACATGCCGCCCGCGATGGGCAAGAGCATCAGCGCAAGCGTGCCCATGACCGTCAGGTAGGGGATCTGCATCTGGGCTTGCGCAAGCGACGCGGTGTACACGTACAAGAGCATCGGCATCATCACGACAGAGGCTAGCGTCGAGACCGCCGTCATCGAGATGCTGAGCGCCAGGTCGGCGCGGGAGAAGTAGGTGAACATGTTGCTGGCGTTGCCTCCGGAGGTGCATGCCATGAGCATCAGCCCCAGCGCGTCCGTCCCCTCCAGCCCAAACACGCGGATCGCCAGGTAAGCGAGAAGCGGCATCCAGCCGAACTGCGATGCGAGTCCAATCAGCATCGGACGGGGCCGTTCGAGGGCGCGGGTGTAGTCCGCAGGCGTAAGCGACGCGCCCATTCCCACCATGAGAACGAGGGTGAGGGCCGCGACGAGCACCTTGTCGAGC
>JBGUEF010000661.1:0-1255 GCA_041821485.1 Deltaproteobacteria bacterium | reverse complement strand
CGAGCCGGTACAGGCAGGGCACCACCAATAGCGTAAGCAGTGTCGAGAATGTCAGGCCATAGACGATGACCTGTGCCATCGGCGCGAGGTGGGGAAGGCTTTCGGTCGCAAGTGACAGGGGGAAAAGCCCAGCGATCGTCGTGACGCTAGTTAGAAAAATCGGCCGGAGGCGGAGCTTGCCGGACTCGACGATCGCCTCATCGAGCGGCATCCCACGCTCCCGCCGCTTGTTGATGAAGTCGACCAAGACCAAGGAGTCGTTGACGACGATGCCGGTCAGCCCAACCACGCCGACCAGAGCGATCAATCCGATTGCCTTGGAACTCAGCAAGAATCCGCCCGCAACGCCAATCAAGGCCAGGGGAATTGCCGCCATGACGACCAACGGTTGCGAAAAGCTCTGAAACTGCGTCGCCAGGATTGTGTAGATCAGCAACATGGCGATGATGAACGCTCGGAACAACGAGTCCACGGACTCCTGTGTCTCCTCGAATTGTCCTCCGTATTCGAACCGGATGTCCGAGTTTGCTGCCTCTAGGGCCGCGAGCTCCTCTTGGAGCGTTGCATTCACCTCACCGCTGTTGGTCACTTCGTCGTCGATGCCCGAGAGGACGCTCACCACCCGCTTCTGTTGGTAACGGCGGATCACGCCAGGGCCCCGCCCGTGCGACACATCTGCGATCTCACGGATCGCCACCTCATCACCGTTGGGCGTGATGAGCTGCAAGGATGCGATTCGCGCTGGGTCTTGCTGCACGTCCTCTCGCAGCTGCACGACGATGTCGATCTCGTCGTCGCCTTCGCGAAGGGTCGCGGCAGGTGTTGCGCCGAACGCGCTCCGCAGCCAGCCGCTGACCATCTCCGGTGTGAGCCCATGAAGCGCCGCGCGTTCTTCGTCGACTCGGATCTGGAGCTCTTGCTTGCCGAGCTCGTAGTCGTGGTTGGAGTTCCGCGTCCCTGGTGTAATGCGTACCTCGGCGAGCACCTGCTCAGCCAGCTCGACGAGGCGCTCGTGGTCTTCGCCCCGTATGCGCACCGCAACAGGCGCGCCTCGTGGAGGCCCGGGCCTAACCTCGACGACCTCCAGCCGCGTTGGGCCTACGACGTCGTCGTAAAGCCCGCTCACGCGGGTTACCAAATCGCGTCCGGCGTGCATGCTGCTGCGTTCGGTAGCAGGCACGACGAACACCGTGACCATGCCAAGGTGATCGCCGGAGGTAAGTCCCATGTCGGTCCGGGTCATCCCCCGGACGGC
>JBGUEF010000660.1:0-1277 GCA_041821485.1 Deltaproteobacteria bacterium | reverse complement strand
CCGCGGTGTGCGCCGCGCGACCGGGTCTCCTCTCGGCGCTCGACCTTCCGCTGATCACCGGGAAGGGCCTATACAAACCCTAGCGGTGGGTCTCAGCCGAGTCGCTCGATGACCGCGGCCATGCCCTGGCCGCCGCCGACGCACATCGTCTCGACGCCATAGCGGCCGTCGCGCGATTGGAGGTTGTGGATGAGGGTCGTCATGATACGAGCGCCGGTCTGGCCGAAGGGGTGACCGAGGGCGATGGCGCCTCCATTGACGTTGAGCTTGTCGACGGGGATCCCGAGCTCACGGGCCGACGGAACGACCTGAGCGGCAAAGGCCTCGTTGATCTCGACGAGGTCGATGTCTTTCATCGTCAGCCCCGCCCGGCGAAGCGCCTGCTTGGTCGCCTCGACGGGGCCGAGGCCCATGATCTCGGGGTTGAGGGCCGACACACCGGTCGAGACGACGCGTGCCAGGGGCGTGATGCCGAGCTCTTTGGCGCGGGTGTCGCTCATCACGACGACCGCCGCGGCCCCGTCGTTCAGTGGGCAAGCGTTCCCTGCCGTCACCGTCGCTTTGTCGCCCATCTGTGGGAGCAAGACCGGCTTGAGCCCCGCAAGCTTTTCCGCAGTCGTGCCGTGGCGCGGGCAATCGTCGGTATCGACCACCTTGCCGCTAGGCGTGGTAACCGGCGTGATCTCCTCGGCGAAGTGCCCCGATTTTTGCGCGGCTTCCGCGCGCTGCTGAGAAAGCGCGGCGAACTCGTCCTGCTCCTGGCGAGACACGGCCATGTACTGTGCGACGTTCTCTGCCGTCTGGAGCATCGTGATGTAGACGTTGGGCAAGCCACCGGCGGGCTCCCAGTTGCCACCTTCGCCCGACATGTACTTCGCCATACGCGCTTCCGCGTCAGCGAACTTGGAGTTCATGGTGTTCTCCATGCCATCGGCTTTGCCGAGGCCGAATCGGCTGACGCACTCCACGCCAGCAGAAACGAAGACGTCGCCTTCGCCGGCCTTGATCGCGTGGGCCGCCATGCGGATCGTCTGCAGTGACGAAGAGCAGTAGCGGTTCACCGTGGTGCCCGGGGAGTCGAGGCCGGCCAGTAGGCTCACCACGCGTCCCAGGTTGTATCCCTGCTCGCCCGCTGGCTGTGCGCAGCCGATCATCACGTCTTCGACGGTCGACGGATCGAGGTTCGGGACCTTTGCCAGGGCCGCCTTTACCGCGATTGCGGCAAGGTCGTCGGGGCGCATTTCGATCAAAGACCCCTTGAAAGCGCGACCGATCGG
>JBGUEF010000659.1:0-1329 GCA_041821485.1 Deltaproteobacteria bacterium | reverse complement strand
AACGGCACTCGGAATCCGCCTTCCCAGCCGGTGTTTTTCTCGCTGCGAAACGGGGTCATCGCGCTGTCGGGCCAGGCGTTCATGTGCGGGCCGTTGTCCGTCCCGTAAATGACGATCGTATTTTCGGCGATGCCGAGCTCATCGAGCTCATCGAGGATGGACCCGACGTTCTTGTCATGGTCGATCATCGTGTCGTGGTACTGCGACTGGAACTCCCCGGCCTGGCCGACGCTCTCCGGCTTGGTGTGCGTCCACAAGTGCATGTGCGTGAAGTTGACCCACACGAAGAAGGGCTTTTCGCCGTCGGTCTGGCGGCGGATGAAATCCTGAGCGCGCGCGGCGATGTCGTCGTCGATGGTCACCATGCGTTCGCGCGTCAGCGGGCCGGTGTCTTTGCACACTTGCTTGCCGACCTTGCCGAAACGGGGATCGTCCGTCGTGTCGTCTTCTGTACTGGCCTTGCAGTCCATCACGCCCCGCGGCCCGTACTTGGCTTTGAAGGCAGGGTCCTTCGGGTAGTCGTGTTCTTCGGGCTCCTCTTCCGCGTTCAAGTGGTAGAGGTTCCCGTAGAACTCGTCGAAGCCGTGCACGGTGGGCAGAAACTCGTTGCGATCGCCGAGGTGGTTCTTGCCAAACTGCCCGGTCGCGTAGCCTTGGCCCTTCAGGAGCTCAGCAATCGTCGGGTCTTGGTCGCTCAGGCCTTGCGTGGCGCCGGGCAACCCGACCTTGCTCAACCCCGTCCGGAAGACGCTCTGGCCCGTGATGAAGGATGAGCGTCCCGCGGTGCAGCTCTGCTCGGCGTAGTAGTCCGTGAACTTCATCCCCTCGCGCGCGATACGGTCGATGTTGGGTGTGGAATAGCCCATCAGCCCCTCGGAGTACGTGCTGAGGTTGCTGATGCCGATGTCGTCGCCCCAGATCACCACGATGTTGGGCTGACCTTCCGCTTTGGCCGCGGGAGCGTCGCCGGGCTCGCCACGGGGACTCGGCGCAGCCGCGTTCGGTTCCGAAGTTGGGGCCTTCGGCGCTTCAGCAGCAGGCTCCGTCGTGGCGGCTTCCTTAGCGGGCTGGCAACCGAGAGTAAGCACTGCGCTCGCGCACACGATGGCTAGTAAATGAAGTTGGATTCGCATTGGTCTTCTCCCGTTTCCCATGCAGGCAGCTTTGGCTGCGAACCGTGCCTTTCTCCTACAGCTGTGTCCAGAGCTTTCCGCTCCGATGCCTTCAGCCTCTAGCCTGCGCCCCCTTGCTCGAACACGATGACCAACACTGAAACTGCGAATCCCAAGACGGTGAACACACCGGCCAGCTTGCCGCCGTGCTCGTAGG
>JBGUEF010000658.1:0-1370 GCA_041821485.1 Deltaproteobacteria bacterium | reverse complement strand
AAGGTAGAGACCGAGGAGGTCGATCCGCACTCGGTTGAAGGCGGGCTCTTGAAAGCCGAACAGGAGGCAGTCGCAGGCGCGGCGCAGACGCGCATCGAGCAATTCACCGCCGGCCGCGTGTGCAGCCGGATTGCCCTAGGCCGTCTCGGTGTGGCGACGACGACGCCTGTCCTACGCGGAGAAGATCGAGCCCCGATTTGGCCGCCCGGTTTCGTCGGCAGCATTTCGCATACAGACACCTGGTGCGCGGCGGCGGTGGCCAGAGTAGAGGACGTTCGATCGATCGGGATCGACCTGGAGCCCGCCACGCCTTTGAAAGAGTCGCTATGGCGAAGGGTTTGCACTCCGAAGGAGCGGGACTGGTTGCACGCGCTTTCCGCGCCAGGCCTGACCGGCAAGGTCATCTTCAGCGCCAAGGAGTCGGTCTACAAGTGTCAGTATCCGATCACCAGAAAGTTTCTCGGCTTCCAAGCCGTTCAGGTCGAGCTTGGCGACGAGTCGTTCCGAGCGGTGTTCCAACAAGAAGCTGGAGAGTTCAAGCCCGGGGATGTCATGACCGGCCGCTATCTCGTCGAAGACGGGCTCGTGGCCACGGCGTGCGAGCTCCCTCGATGACAGCCGAGGACCTCACGGTCGTCATCGACGTTCCGCGAGGCAGCTTCATCAAGCGCAGTGACGACGGCGGAGTCGACTTCGTCTCACCGATCCCTTGCCCATTCAACTACGGCCACGTGCCTGGCACCTTGGCAGACGACGGCGACGCGTGTGATGCAGTCGTGCTCGGGCCCAAACTATCGCTCGGGAGCACCGCCAACGTCGTTACTCGCGCACGGATCGACTTCATCGATGCCGGACGCTCCGATCCCAAGTGGGTTTGCGCCGGCGCCCCGTTGAGCCGCTTCGACCGGCTCCAGGTGGCGGGGTTCTTTCGGTGCTACGCGGTGGCAAAGCGCTTGATCAACCGGGTTCGAGGGAAGCGCGGGCCGACGCGCTACCTCGGCTGGCTCTAACCCCCTCTGTCGTGCAGACTCTGTCACTCACTTGCGTGAGTCGATCGACATAAGGGTCTTGTCGTCGCTAGGGTCGGTAGACGCGGACGCCTGGGACATACTGGTCGGCGAAGACGACCCGTTCGTCGAGCATGCTTTTCTGTCATTGCTCGAGCGAAGCGGCTCGGTCGGCCGCGGGTCGGGGTGGGAGCCGACGCACATCACTGCATGGCGCGGCAAGCGGCTGGTCGGCGCCTTGCCTCTCTATCTGAAGACCCACAGCTACGGTGAGTACATCTTCGACTGGGGCTGGGCGGACGCGGCCTCTCGACTGGGTATCGACTACTACCCGAAGCTCGTGGCCATGGTGCCAGTTACTCC
>JBGUEF010000657.1:0-1405 GCA_041821485.1 Deltaproteobacteria bacterium | reverse complement strand
CCGTTTTCGCTCGCCTCGACGAGGCGTAGGTAATCTTCCTGCGGAAACTTCGAGTCGATCGGCAGCCAGACGCACTGGTCAGGGTCGTCGCTCGCGCCCGGAAGCCGAATGGCGAACTCGACGACATCCCTCGAGTCGGGGCGCGGCTTGACGTTGCGATCGAACTGCTCCGGCGTGAGGATCTGCTCGAGCAAGGCGCCTAGCTGCACCTCACCCCAGGTGCCGCGGGTCTTCACGTTGGTGAGCACCTTCTTGAGATCCCCCACCCCGCTCGCGAGGCTGCGCATTTCACCGAGGCCCTGCTGAACCGCTTCGAGGCGATCGCCGACGAGCTTGAACGACTCCCCGAGTCGCTTTTCGAGCGTGCTCTGAAGTTTCTCGTCGACCACTTCGCGCATTTGCTCGAGCTTGCGTTCGTTGCTGCTCCGGAGCTCTTGCAGACGGCCATCCACCGTTTCTTGGAGGTGCTTGAGGCCTCCCTGGTTCGACTCGGTGAGCGTTTTGAGCTGCACGGTGAACGCCTGGAACTTCGTGGTCTGCGATTCGCCGATCTGGGAGATCGTCTTGACCAGGGTCTCGGTGCTGGCCTGGTGCGTCCGAGAAACCTCCTGGCGGAGCTCGCTCGCGCTGGAAGACGCCTCCTCGCGTGATGCTCGAAGCTCCGCACGAAGCACGTTCGCTGTTTCCGCGCGGGCGCTGGCCTCGGCCTCGGCATGAACATCCGAATCGCCGGCCCTCCTTTTGAGGAGAACCAAGGTGACGAGCAGATTGATGGCGAGCAGAAGCAGCACGGCCACCAAAAGCGGAACTACAATCTCCAAAAAACCCCCGAAAACCGAACCGTTCGGGATACTAGCATCATCCTGACGCTTTGAGCAGTGCTGAATGAGGGCGGCCGCGACGTGCTACGCTGCCCAGCGCTCATGCCAAGCGGGGGCCAGCCAGAAGAGGAGCTCAAGGCGCTCCTGCCTGCGTCGATCGCGGTTCGCTTCGAGGAGATGTTCCCAAGCGTACGCAATGGCCGAATCAAGCGGCGCGATCGCAAGCGCGCTGAAATGCTTCGCAAGGCCGAGCCGGTTCTGCAGCGGGCGCTCAACCCGTTGGAGGTGGTCCGCTTCACGACCAACGGCGTCCGGCAATTGACCTGGTGGTTGCTGACCGCGGGGTCGATGAACCCGTTTGCCAATCGGACGACACTGGTGCTCACCGACCGGCGCGTGCTGTTGATCCACACCGACTCGAAACAGCGGCCGCGCATGTTCGCCAACCAGCTCCCGCTCGAGCGCATCCGCGCCACGGCCGGTCGCAACAGCTACATCTTCATTCGCTCCGGGCGAGAGCAGTTGATGTTCCACGGCGTCAAGAGGTCGGAAGCCCGGCAACTCAGAGGCTTGCTCGACTCGAC
>JBGUEF010000656.1:0-1428 GCA_041821485.1 Deltaproteobacteria bacterium | reverse complement strand
CGTTTTCGAACGTACATGAAGACCGCGCCACTGAACTCTCACATCAACAGCGTGCAGTTTGGCATCGATGAGGACATCAGTTGGCCGCACGAGATGGATGAGTTTGCCTGGCCCGACACGGTGTACCAGGACCGGCTCACCTTGAATCTCGGTGGCGAGCGCTTCGAACTCTATCACGCCAAGGGCGAGACCGACGATGCGACCTGGGTCTGGGCGGCTGACCGCAATATCGTCAGTGGCGGCGATCTTCTCGCCGGGATCCTGCCTAATTGTGGAAACCCACAAAAGGTGCAGCGGTATCCCGAAGAGTGGGCCGATGCGCTCGAGGCGATCGCCTCGGTTGGCGCAGACCTGCTTCTTCCGGGGCACGGAAAGCTAGTGCGAGGGGCGGACGTCATTCGCGAGCGCTGTCTCAACACGGCAGCCGCCTTGCGCGCGATCGTCGAGCAGACCCTGGCGGGCCTCAATGCCGGGAAGATTCACGAAGAGATCCTCGCAACGATCGAGATCCCGCCAGAGCTCGCCAAGAACTGGTACATCGACCCGCTCTACGATCGCCCCGAATTCATCGCGCGAAACGTCATCCGCAAGTACGGAGGCTGGTGGAACGGCTACTCCTCCGAGCTGATGGCCGCGCCCATGCCCCAACGTGCAGCAGAGATCGTCCAACTCGCCGGCGGCGTAGAGAATCTGGTCGCCAGGGCGCGCGAGCTCAAGGACAGCGATCCGGCGCTTGCCTGTCACTTGGCCGAATGGGCGGCGCTCGGCGCTCCGGAGTCGAGAGCGGCGCATGAATGCGCCATCGAGGTGTTCGAAGCGCGCGCCGAAGACGAGATCGCGCTCATGGCTCGCGGCATCTACAACCACGCCGTTCGCCGCTCTGAAGAAGCGCTCGAGGCGATGGACGAAGAGCAAAGCAGCTAACGGGTCGGCTATGAGCTTCAACGTCGGCAACTACCTCAAGATCATGCGGCTCGCGGTCAGCGGGCGGCCGAATCGCAAGCTCTTCACGATACGACTGAGCACGCTGCAGGTCATGGCGAGTTGGGCCCTCCTCAACAGTGCCTTCCAGCGGCTGGATCGCGTGCTCTATCCGGATGCGCGGAAGACCGAGATCCCGGCGCCGGTGTTCATCACCGGAGCGGCTCGAAGCGGCACCACCTTCTTCCACCGGCTCCTCTGCCTGGATGACGCGCACTTCGAGCACTTTCGATTCTGGGAGATCGCGTTTCCATCGATCGCGCAAAAGAAGATCCTGCGAAGTGTCGCGGGGCTCGTGACCCGGTTCGCGCCCTCCGCAACTACGGCGATCGAAGAGTGGGAGCAGCGCCAGTTCCAGTCGGTTCAGGATCTCCACAAGTTTGGCTTCAACATGCCAGAGGAAGACGAGTTCCTGTTCCTGATGCCGTTCGCCTCGGCCTCGATCAC
>JBGUEF010000655.1:0-1439 GCA_041821485.1 Deltaproteobacteria bacterium | reverse complement strand
GGCGACGCTTCTCTTCTGGGGCACGCCCGCGATCTGGAACATGATCGAGAGCTTTCAACGTCTCGGCTCGAGCGCCACCGGCGTCGACCTCAACCCCACCGGCATCTTCGAGCAGGGCCTCACGATGACGCTCGACCTCATGGCGATGTCGTTCGATGAGGGGATCTTGGAGAGCACGGCGCTCTTCTTCCCGCTCACCATTCTCGCCATCGTCTTCATGTTCGCCACAGCCGAGGTGGTGGGCGCCCTCATCGATGCGTACGTGATCGCGTCCGCCGGCATCGTCGTCCTTGGTCTCGGCGGAAGCCGATGGACCTCGCCCATCGCGCAAAACTACCTTCGCTATGCGCTCGGGGCGGGCATCCACCTCATGGTCGTGAACCTCGTGGCCGCCGTCGGCCTCAAGGTGCTCATCGACATCTCGGCCGTGATCCACGGCGTGGGCGACAAAGACGCCACCGGGCTCATGGCCGTCGTCCTCTATGTGACGGGTGCGGCCATCTTGTTCGCGTACCTTCTCAGGCGGGTTCCAGCGACGGTGTCCTCGATCGTTTCAGGCGCCGTATCGGCCGATTCAGGCGGCGCAGTCATTGCAGCCGCGGCAAGCGGCGCGCACATGGGCGCGAGCGCCGCAATGATGACCGCGGCTCCGGCGGCACGGCTCGGTCTCGGGGCCGTGGGCAAGGTGAGCACCGCCGTCGAAGCCGCCGCCCAGCGAAGACAAGAGGGCGCCCCTGAACGCCTCAACGCGATCGTCCAAGCGAACGCGGCCGCGAACCCCGCTTCGCAGATGAGCGACATGCCCCCGGCGCCCGGCATCTCCGCGGAGCCGACGCCATGAGCAAGACCCCATTTGAAATGGCGATTGCGGTCCACGAAGACCGCTACGGCTCCCTCCAAACCTCGGCATCTCGATGGCGCCTCGTCGCTCTTTCGCTTCTCGGCCTACTCGCCCTATGCATCGGCGGCATGACCACGATGGCGCTCCGAAGCCGCGTGACCCCGTACGTCGTCCAGGTCGACCGGCATGGCTACGAAGTGATGATCGGACCCGCCGAACAAGCCTCCCCGGCCGACCAGCGAATCGTCATCGCTCAGCTCGGCCAGTTCTTCAGGGAATACCGGACCGTGCTCCCCGAAACTCACGCCCAAGAAGAGCTCGTTCGGCGCGTCATGGCCATGGTCGCCTCCGGGTCGGCGGCCGCCGCGAAGGCCACCGCGTTCTATCAGGAGCTCGCAGACACGCCGGACCGTCGCCGCACGTCGATCGATTGCCAGGTCAAAGCCGTGCTCCCGATGGCCGAGGACACCTGGCAGGTCGATTGGTCCGAACATCGATACGAGTCGGGAAGTCTCGTCGGCACGAAGCACTTCAAGGCGGTGGTGACGGTGGATGTCGAGCCCACACGCGCCATGGCGCGGGTCCTCGCAAACCCGCT
>JBGUEF010000654.1:0-1440 GCA_041821485.1 Deltaproteobacteria bacterium | reverse complement strand
GTAGAGCGGAGCTGGCCGCGCTCGATGCGCACACGCGAACGATCGTCGAATGCGCGTTGGAAATCAGAGAAGACAAGCGCGCGGCGTCGACTCCTTCTGCGGACACGACCCCCGCCAAAGTGCGAGGGCCGTTGGCTCTCCTTCCGCTCGACCACGACCAACTCATGGGGGCGATCATTGCCGTAGCTACCATGTGGGGCGGAACGCTGATTTGGATCTACGTCAACCCGCCCGGGCACGTGTCCTGGTTCCAGTTTCCAACCAATCTCGTGCTCGTCGCTCTACTGAACCCGCAGATGCGATTCTTTCCTCTGCGCGTGCTTGGGTACGCGTATTTCGCCGCTATGTTGGTGTACGTCTTCATCATGCCGCACCTGTCCGGGTTCGTGCAGCTTGGAAGCTTGCTCTTCGCGTTCACCTTCATCACCGCGTACTTCTTCCCGAAGGCAGCTACCTTCTTGTTGTTGGCGATGTTCACCATGTTCGGGATCGCGAACGAGCAAACCTATGACTTCGCGAGCATGATGAACACTTATGTGTTCACGATGTCCGTCATCTTGATGGTCTACGGGGTGACTTACCTGATCGGTTCGCCTCGGCCGGAGAAGACCATGTTGCGCCAGGTGCGGCGGTTCTTCAGGAGTTGTGAGTTTCTCGTATCGCGCCCGCCGAAGCCGGACTCATGGGTCGATCGAGTCAAGCAAGCCTATCACCGACGAGAGCTGCAGACGCTTCCCGCCAAGATGGCGACTTGGGGGGCTCAAATCGATCAAAAGCGATTTCCACAGAACTCTGCTGAGCAGGTGAAGGCTCTTGCAGTCCGGCTCGGGCTTCTCGCATTTCGGATCGATGACCTGCTGAACCTTCGAAGTAGTCCCCAAGCCGACCGCGCGGTGCGCGAGTTGGGTGACGAGATTGGCAGTTGGCGGGAGCTCCTCGAGCACGCGTTCCACGCATGGTCCGGCGCCGAAGAGTCGGATCGCAGGCAGGACCTGGACGAGCGCCTTTCGGGACAGCTCGCTCGGCTAAATGCTCGCGTCGAGGAGGAGGTGAGCCGCATTCAGGCGAGCGAGACCGGTGACGCGGCCGGCGAGGGCTTCTATCGGGTTCTCGGGGCTTTCCGGGGCGTCACGCGTGCCGGGCTCGCGTATGACAAGCGGTCACGCGAGATCGACTGGGAGGCGTGGCGAGAGGAGCAATTCGCGTGAGGAACCTTCTGGCGGCGTGGCGTGAAATGGCCGGACGTGCGCCACAACTAACTGATATCAGGCGACAACGGACTCAAGCGATGGTCGACATCGAAGCGAGGTAGATCGGTATGCAGGGCAAGAGCTTCCATCTAAGCAGGTCTCGACTCGTGCTGTCGAGGATCGCGTGGACATCCTTGATTGCGTTCGCGCTTTTGCGGCCCGCGGCGTCCTTGGCGCAAGATTCCGACGC
>JBGUEF010000653.1:0-1441 GCA_041821485.1 Deltaproteobacteria bacterium | reverse complement strand
GCGCACGCCCTGACCAAGCTCACTGAGGCGTCTCGTGCCCTACTGACCGTGCCCTGGGCGCTTTCTGCTTGTCCCGAGCAACTCTCAGCGTGATAGAAGAGCCCGGGTCCTGATGGCGCGGGAGCACACCGACAGAGTGAAGCATCATCGGCGCTTTGCCGAAACGGCCTGCTGTTTGCTCCTGCCTTTCTTGATCGCGGGCAGCGCGCATGCCGAGCCGCCGAACATCGTGCTCGTTCTCGCTGATGACCTCGGTTTCAGCGACACGGCACCATACGGTGGCGAGATCCCCACGCCGGCGATTAGTGAGCTAGCCGCCCAGGGCATCACGTTCACCAATCATCACATGGCCGCGAGCTGTGCGCCGACGCGAGCCATGCTGCTGACCGGTGTGGACAGCCACCTCAACGGGGTGCCCAATATCCCGGAATCGATTCCGCCGGTTCAGGCGGAGCATGCGAACTACCGGGGCACGCTGAACCACCGCGTGGTCACGATTGCGACGCTGCTCAAAGATGCCGGCTACCACACCTACATGGCCGGGAAGTGGCATCTCGGAAAGACGCCGGATCTGCTGCCGAGTCGGCGTGGCTTCGAGCGCACGATCGCGATGGCGGACACCGGCGCGGACAACTGGGATAAGAAGCCGTACCTGCCGATGTACAAGCAGGCGAACTGGTTCGGGGATGGCAAGGAGATCGATCTGCCCGAGGACTTCTATTCATCGAAGTTCTTCGTCGACAAGACCATCGAGTTCATCGAATCGAACCGCGCGGATGGCAGGCCCTTCTTTTCGTACGTGCCGTTTCAAGCGGTCCACATGCCGGTCCAGGCGCCCCAGGAATACACGGACAAGTACATGGGCAAGTACGACGAGGGCTGGACCGCGCTTCGAGAGCGGCGCCTCGCAAGTGCCAAAGCCCTCGGCATCGTGCCCGCCGACACCGAGTTGGCGAAGGTGTCTTCCACGGCCGATTGGGACGCGCTCACGGACGAGGACAGGCGATACAAATCCAAAGAGATGGCTGTCTACGCCGGCATGATCGATGCGATGGACCACCACATCGGCCGCCTCGTCACCTACCTCAAAGAGACCGGACAGTACGAGCACACCGTCTTCATTTTCACGTCTGACAACGGCCCCGAAGGAAGCGAAGCCCTGGCCGGCTGGCGCGGCGTATACCTTCGGATGTGGTTTGCAACCCACGACTACCGCACCGACTATGAGACGCTCGGCACTCGTGGAAGCTTCGTCGACATAGGCCCGAGCTTTGGCAACGCGGCCGCGTCGCCATTGGCCTACTATAAATTCTTCGCTCGCGAAGGGGGCATGCGGGTTCCCATGGTCATCGCGGGGAACCTGGTGGAGTCAGCCGGAAACATCTCGAACGCTTTCACCTACGTCACCGATCTTGCGCCAACGATTCTGGAGATCGCAAAC
>JBGUEF010000652.1:0-1449 GCA_041821485.1 Deltaproteobacteria bacterium | reverse complement strand
GCAACAACCGCGCGCGCGAAACGCTTTGTGCACAGCTCCGGTCTTGGGACATGGAAGCCTGGCCAACGACGACTTTCGATGGTGCGCTCAGAACCTTCCGCGGCTCGCCGCGTCCAAGCGTCGCGCTGATCGACCTCCGCAGCTTAGGCAAGGATTGGCGGAGCCGGGTTTTCGAGCTCAACGACGCCGCTATGAAAAACGGCGGCTCAGTCGTCGCGATCTGCTCTCATCGGCACGAGATCAGCGAGTTGCTCGAGGCCGGCATCCGCGTGCACGTGGAGAAGCCGATCCGACGGGCCAATATCGTTGCGGCGCTGCTCGAAACACTCAACCGCTCCAGCTCCGAGCAGCGCCCTCAGGGCGAGGTTGCCCGCCCCTCCTTGCCTGCTCCCCCGCCAAAGGAGTTACAGTCCAATGGAATGAAGGTCCTCGTCGCCGAGGACAACGCCATCAATCTGAAGGTGGTTCACGCGCACCTCCAGGCACTCGGGTACGAGGTGGACGCGGTGAACGACGGAGTTGCCGCGCTCGAAGCTCTCAAGGAAGGGCATCGCTACGCCGCCGTCATCATGGACGGACAGATGCCGAACATGGACGGCTATCAGACGACCCGGACGCAAAGAGCACGCGAGACGGAGTCCGGACAAAGACGCGTTCCGATCATCGCGTTGACCGCGCATGCCATGACCGGCGACCGCAGGACCGCATTTGCCGCCGGCATGGATGACTACCTATCGAAGCCATTCACGCAGAAGCAGTTGCAAAAGGCGCTCGCTCGCTGGGCGGCGCGGCCGTCGGCGAGCATTTCTGAGTTTCCCCCCGATGCGCTCGACACGACAATCACCTCTCAGCTCTTGGAGCTCGAAGAAGAAGAGCCGGGCTTCATCTGCGACGTGATCGACAGCTTCTTCCAGACGGCGGAGGAAAGTATCGCCCGAATGAAGGCAGCCATCCAAGACGGTGACATAAAAGCGCTGCGAGCGGCGGCCCACATGGTTCGAGGCAGCAGCCAGCAACTGGGGGCGCGCCGATTTGGGGCGACCTGTTCCAAGCTCGAAAACACTGCCGACGTAGAAGAAGCCGGCGCGATCGTGAGCGACCTCGAACGCGACCTCGAGGGCGCGCGCAAAGCGCTCACGGGCCTCGCCGACCGGGCACTCGACGCGGCGTCCTAGTGTCAGTTGGCGTCAGCTGGCGTCAGTTGCGCTGCACGCCGGCAAGACGTGAGGCATCGACAATCCAGCTGTCGCGAATCGTCTGTTCCGGAACGCCATCCGCGTGCTCGACGAGCCACTCGACGTCCGATGTGTCGAAGCGCGCAATCTGATGGAAGTGGTAGATGCCAAGTCGATTGAGCGTGCGTTCGAGGCTCGGGTCGACGCCCTCGAGCCGCTGGAGATCGTCGCGTGGCCCGAACGGTTGCACCATGACCCACGCAGGCGGCCGAGA
>JBGUEF010000651.1:0-1451 GCA_041821485.1 Deltaproteobacteria bacterium | reverse complement strand
GTTGGCAGCTCGAGCATTCTGCTTTGGGATACGTTGACCGGGGACATGGCGCCGATGCCGGTGCTCAATCGAGGGTTTGGCGGGTCCGTGATCGCGAACGTGACGCATTTCGCGAATCGGATCGTGTTGCCGTACGAGCCATCCGCCATCGTGTTGTACGCGGGCGACAACGATATTGCGTTTGGCCTGTCCGCCGACTGCACGTTTGAGGACTTCGAAGCGTTCGTCGAACACATTCACGCGGCGGCCCCAGGCACTCCAATCTATTTCATTTCGATCAAGCCTTCGCCGAGTCGCGCGCAGTTATGGAGCGAGATGGAGCGTGCCAACGGGCTGGTCGAGGCGCGAACCACGACCAATCCTGCGCTCCACTTCATCAATGTGAGCGAGGCGATGCTCGATCAGCAGGGCCAGCCGATCCCGGAGCTGTTTGGCGAGGACGGCTTGCACATGAGTGCGGCCGGATACCAGCTGTGGACCTCGATCGTTCGGCCGAGGCTGGTTGCCGACCTGGGGCTCTAATGCCCTTCCCGGGGACACGTTGCGGGTTGCCTCGCCTCTGACTAGGCTCCGGCCCGCTTCATTACCCAAGAAAGGCAAGCTCAATGTTCCACCGCATTCGACTCGTGGCGTTCGCCGCACTGACCGCTCTCTCTTTGCTAGCTTCTTCCGCCGTGACCGCGCAGGCACCGGTGCTCAACCGTGTCGTCAAGACGGGCACGCTTCGGGTGGGAATGTCTGCGAACCAGCCGCCGCTCAACGTAAAGAGCAAGAGCGGCCAGATGATCGGCCTCGAGGTCGATCTCGCCAAGGGGCTTGCCTACGCATTGGGCTTGGAAATCGAGATCGTGCAGCAGCCGTTCGGTCAACTCCTCGGGGCCCTCAAGAAGGGCAAGGTCGATATGGTGATGTCGGGTGTCGACATCACGGCGGAACGCACCAAGGACTTCCTCTTCGTCGGTCCGTACCTATTGTCCGGCAAGTCGCTCGTGACCACCTCAAAAGCCCTCGCAGGTGCCGAGACGGTGGACGACATCAACACACCGGACATGACCTTCGTGACGCTGAAGAACTCGACGAGCCAGGCTTTCGTCAAGAAGAACCTGCCGAAGGCGAAGCTCGTGGCGGTGGATGACTACGAGAAGGGCGTGGCAATGGTCATCGATGGCAAGGCCAGCGCCATGATCGCCGACATGCCCGCATGCGCACTTGCGGTCCTTCGCAACCCCGACGCCGGCCTCGTCACTCTCGCCGAGCCGCTTTCCGTGGAGCCAATGGGCATCGCGGTCTCTGCCAAGGACGCGAGGTTCTACAACTTGATCGACAACTACATCGAAGCCATCGAGGCGACGGGGATTCTTTCGGCACTTCGTCAGAAGTGGTTCGAGGATCCGAGCTGGCTCGAAGAGCTCCCGTAGCGAAAACGGTACAACCGGAGAGCGGCGCGCTAC
>JBGUEF010000650.1:0-1465 GCA_041821485.1 Deltaproteobacteria bacterium | reverse complement strand
TGGATCAAAGGCTTAGCCGCAACGAGGTCGCTCCCGAGCTGAAGGCGGTCTTTGCCTACTCCCGCGACCTGGGGGATCTCACCAACACGGACCTCGACTTCACGCTTCCGGGCAACGTGTTCGAGGCAGGCGTAAAGTTGTCGATGCCCTTGCTGCTTCGCAAGGAGCGCGGCAGGGCCGGGGCGGCACGGGCAGAAGTAGCCGCAAAAGAGGCGCAGTTGCGATTCGTGTCCGATCAGCTCCGTGCCAGAACCCTCGACGCGGCTTCGGCGGTCGAGGCCGCCCAGCGCAGAGCCGAGCTGACCGACGAGGTGGTCGACACGGCCGCCGAGCTGGCCGAGGGAGAGCGCAGGCGATTCGAGGTCGGGTCGAGCAATCTGGTCTTCGTCAATCTTCGCGAGCAGCAGGCCGCCATGGCCCGGATGCGTTACATCGAGGCGGTCGCGCTGGCCGAGATCGAGCGTACCCGCTGGGAAACGACCACCGGTGTCCAGTGCGGTGGGGCCTCCCCCTAGCGAGGCGCCGCGCCGGTCCGTCGACTAGGGCTTGCCGAACTTGAACGTAGGCCTAAGAGCTTGCTTCGAAAGGAGATCCCCATGGACCTCAACACCGGCATCTCAACGAAGCACCGCGAACAGCTGGCAGCTCAGCTGTCGAGGCTCCTGGCGGATAGCTATACCCTGTACCTCAAGACGCACAACTTCCACTGGAACGTTACGGGACCCATGTTCCAAACCCTTCATTCCATGTTCGAGGTGCAGTACACCGAGCTCGCGATGGCCGTCGACTCGGTCGCCGAGCGGATCCGAGCCCTCGGCCTTCCTGCGCCAGGGAGCTACGCTGCGTTCGGAAGACTTGCGAGCGTTCCGGACACCGATGGGGTTCCGAAAGCGCTCGAGATGGTCAAGCTGCTCGTCGAAGCGCACGAAACTGTGATTCGCACCGCACGCGAAGTCGTGCGCGTCGCCGAAGAGGCTGGCGACCAGGCCACCGCCGACCTCGGGACGCAGCGCCTCCAGCTCCACGAGAAGACCGCCTGGATGCTTCGAAGCCTGCTCGAGGACTGAGCCATCCGTTCCGGAGAGATTTGGCAAACCGTTCGCCCGGCTTTAGAGCATGGGCATCGCGAAGGGCGTACGCGACGTGATCCGGTGGGCGGCGAAGGGCAGCTCGTGGTCGCACCTCATGGATTATGCGTCGCCCGCGCTGTTCGAGGTCATGCCGCTGCGGGCGCTCCTGGCTCAGGGCAAAGAGTTCGTCTCCAATGGTTCCGACGCGCGACGCTACGCGAAAGTGCGCGAGAACATTGGCAGATGGTAACTACAAACGCCCTCCCTTAGGCTCAAATAGTTAACCTATAAGGCGTTCTGCGCAATTCAGGAGCTGAGTGAGCCCCTTCCGCACCGAAGAAGGCTGCCTAGTCCTCGAAGTCTCGTTCCCAAGCCAGGCGCGCGCCCGCGAATCC
>JBGUEF010000649.1:0-1470 GCA_041821485.1 Deltaproteobacteria bacterium | reverse complement strand
GGTGCTCGATATTTGTAAGGAGCTTCGCAACGCCGGGGAGCGCGCCTGGGTCGTCGGCGGGTGCGTCAGGGACACCTTGCGTGGGGAGCGGGTCAACGACTGGGACGTGGCGACGACAGCCTTGCCCGAAAAGGTGCAGCAGACTTTTCGCAAGGTCATCCCGACCGGAATCGACCATGGGACCGTGACGGTGCTGTGGAAAGGGAACGCTTACGAGGTGACGACGCTCCGCGGGGAGGGCGCTTATACCGACGGCCGCCGGCCCGACAGCGTGGTTTTCGTCGAGGACATCGACCGCGACCTCGCGCGACGCGACTTCACCGTGAACGCGATCGCCTACGACCCAGTCGACGGGCGGGTGGCCGATCCGTTCGATGGCCTGGTCGATATGCGGGACCGGGTGCTGCGCGCCGTAGGCGATCCGCTCGAGCGCTTCCAAGAGGACGGGCTTCGCATCTTGCGCGGCGCGCGGTTCGTCGCAACGCTCGACTTCGAGCTCGAAGAAGCCACCGAGGCGGCTTTCCGCGGCGCGCTCGACACCTTCCGGAAAGTGAGCCCCGAGCGGGTGCGCGACGAGTGGATGAAGGCGATGAAAGCCACCACGCCGTCACGCGCCTTCGAAGTCATGCGACGGACCGGCATCCTTGAAGTGACATATCCGGAGCTTCTCGAACAAGTCGGCTGCGAGCAGAACCAATGGCACGCCTACGATGTGTGGGGCCACACGATGCGTGTGCTCGACGAGTCGGTGGGCGACCCGGTCGAACGCATCGCGGCGCTTCTGCACGACGTGGCGAAACCGCGCACGCGGGCGAAATCGGACAAGACCCGCGACTGGACGTTTTACCACCATGAAAAGGTGGGCGCCGACATGGCTGACCGCTGGCTCCGGGACTATCGATTTTCCAACCACGAGCGCGACCTCGTGGTCGGCCTCATTCGCCATCACTTGATCTGCTACACGAGCGAGTGGACCGACGCCGCGGTGCGCCGCTTCATCAAGCGCGTGGGAACTGACACTGTGAATCCGCTCTTACGCCTCGGTGAAGCCGACGCGCTCGGTAAGGGCCGCAACGTCGAAGAGGAGCTCGAGTCCTTGAAGGAGCTTCGCGCACGAATCGACAAAGCGATCGAAGAGGGCAGCGCACTGACGACGCAAGACCTCGCCATTGGCGGCAACGATGTGATCGAGCATCTGGAAGGTGGAGCGGGACCGGCGGTCGGACAGATCCTCCGCACGCTCCTCGACCGTGTGATCGAGGACCCATCGCTGAACACCCGGGACAAGTTGATGCCGATGGTCGAGGAGCTAGCGGCGCAAAGCGAATAAACCCCCGGGCACGCAGAACACGACACGCTGGCGAAGCCCAACTGCAACACCGGAGAACGGCTCGCGACGCACGTGCTCGCGAGCGGGACCCGCTCGGCCGTCCCTTTACGTCGAAATACGGCTAGCCTCCCCCCCACTCG
>JBGUEF010000648.1:0-1484 GCA_041821485.1 Deltaproteobacteria bacterium | reverse complement strand
AATCTCTGGTTAGACACGACCATGATTCTAGCGGATTACTTTCCTATAGAGGAAATAATCGAACTCAATAGCTTCAGTCGATGTACGGGAGCGACCAGTGTGTGGCTACTGCTTCGGTGACTGCGTTGAAGCGGCGGATCCATCGATCCCTGTACGCATTTCTTCTTGGCAGGGCTGAGCCTAGGATCGGCACCACCCCCATTTCTTCGAGCTGCTCGATCAGGTACACCAGACGGCTCAGGTAGACTCGCTCGTTCTCGTTCTGAGCGTCGTTGCTGCCAAACAAGATGAACGCCCATCGCGCCTGGGTTGCGTCGAGCTCCTGGCGGAAATTGGCTGGGCGTCCGCCGAGGACGTAGCGGAGGTTCCAGCTCACACCTGCGGCCTCACTCTCACGGTTGAACGAGTTGGGCCTTCCGGTATTGAAGTATTCGACTGTCGCGGCGAGATCCTGATGCTCGGCGAGATTGACGTACGGGGTCGAGAAGCAGTAGAGGAAGGCCTTGCTCGCCACGCTAGAGCCGCCCATCTTCGAAAAGGCGTCGTCGCGAAGGTCCGGATTGCGCGCATGAATCGCGCGAACATGCTCTTGGACGGCCGCCCCTAGCTCGATTGGCTCAGCTCGGGCGCTGCCGGCGACTCCCAACGCCAGAATCAGGGCCGCCACGGCTCGGCTCATTGAATCGCGCTCGCCGGTACGAAATAGAGCCGGCTCGGCTCGCTAGGAGCACCCCGGTACTTGTTGTCGGTGACGAGTGCGGCGGAACCGTCCTTCATCCAGGCAAGGCCTTCGAAGTTCGGAAGGGGCGAGATCAACTCCGACAGATCCGCCGCGATGGCCGGCTCGATCCATTGCCCTTCGGGACCTTGCGGGACCTTGAAACGAAGGAGACGCGACACACCGTAGTGCCGCTCGACCGCGAGAGCCTCGATCGAGCCGTTCGCCATCCGACAGTCGAGCGCCGCAAGCTTTCCTGTCTTGCTCGTCAGGCCTACGCGATGCGCGGTCCAGGTCTGTGTCTTCGGGTCGAACATGCCAACGGGTGCCCACCTGCGTCCGCGCTGCGTTTCCACGAGCTCGGTCGCCAAAACCAACACGCCATCTACGTGACAAATCCCCTCAATGCCATGGTTATCTGGGGCTGCTAACTGCCACCGCGCATAGTCGAGATTGCCGACTGAGGTAACGGCTAGTCGAGCCTCATCGAGCCGGCCGTCGAGGATTACGTCATGGAGGCGTGCCTTCTCCTGGGTCTCGGTACCGAGCATGAAACGAGTCCCATCGACCCAGGCCATGGCCTCCAGGTCGGTCGCGGCTGGCCCCCCGGCGACGGCGTAGCGGGTGACGCCGAAGGTTGTGGGATCGATCCGGACGACCGCGTCCCCATCTTCACCCGGAGCCCAGAACGCTCCGTGCTCGTCCAGGGTAAGCCCGGACAAACCGGCAACGCCGGTGTCCAGCGTGACGATCCGCCCAGGCCCGC
>JBGUEF010000647.1:0-1501 GCA_041821485.1 Deltaproteobacteria bacterium | reverse complement strand
AGTCGACGCCTATCGAGAACGCGGCGCCGAACATGTTCACTTGGTCGAAGGCGTACTCGGTCGAGGTAGCGGGCACGTCGGGCGCCGAGGAGATGTTGGTGAACAGGCCGCCGGCCACCACGACCTTGCCGAACATGTGCTCCGACCCTACTGCGACGTTTGGCGTCCAACGCCGTTCTGTCGAATTCGGGTAGTAGGCACCGAGGTTGCCAGGGACGTCCGCGATCTGGTCAGGGCGGTCGAAAACGGTCTGTGTGCGCACGGGCCCCGTGACCGAGGCGTCCACGGATAGAACCGTCGTGGCATTGGCCTTGAACTCGAAACCCGTTCGCAGCTCGAACGGGATCGGTATGTTCGTCGACAGGTCACCTTCGTCGAACAAGAAATACGAGTCGTTCCCGTCCACCGCCGTCGTGGTGCGCCGAAACACGTTACCCTTCTGGGTCAGGGGAGCGCCGGGCGGCTGAACCATGTACCCCATCTGCCAGCGCGGGTTGACGCGATGGAGCACGCCCACTCTGAAGACGAGGTGGTATGTGTTCACCCCGATTCCGGTGCTCGAGGTTATCGAGTCGCCACCTATCCGTTGACCGCTCTCGTTCAAAGTCCCGCCGGACGCGAGTCCGATGTCTTCGCTATAGTTCCCCCCCTGGTCTGCGAGGAAAGCGCTCAGCCCAACGGCGACCTTCTTGGCGACGTGTGCCGCGAACGAAACCCCGTACCACCTCGTCTTGAAATTGTTGCTCAGGCGTAGGTCGAGACTGGCCTGGGCCTCGACCTGGGTCGAGCCGGCGCCAAAGCTCTCACGCGCGACCTCGAACGTGCTGTACCCGACGGCAAACTGGTGATCGCCAAATCGCTTGCGTCCCATCTTCACGACTGTCCCGATGAAGGACGGGAGAGTCGTCGTGCCCGTGGACGTGAAATCTGCATCGAGGTTCGTCGAATCGAACGCGTTCTCGACCTTGCGCCGAGTGAACACGAGCGAGCTCAGGCTGCCCATGAGCTGGAAACGTCCGCCGGTTACGATGCCTGCCGGGTTGTAGTACGTCGCCGAGGGGTCGTTCGCGATGCCCGTGTAAGCGCCGCCGAGCCCCATCGCGCGCTCGCCGAGAGGGATGCTCCTGTAGTAGAGAGCTTGTGCATCTGCGCGATTCGCGGTGAAGCCGGAGCCTAGCCAGATCGCGACGACGAAGATTGCCCGCCCAATCGTTCTCGAGCTCCCCTTTCGGCTCCGCAAGGCCAGCACGGAGCGATACTAGCCACCAGACGCTGTTTGTCGATCCGTAGACGGTCGAAACCGTCACCGGTTCAGTCGTCGACCGGTCTCACCCTGCCTCGCGCCTTCTTCTGCTCTCCACGCCGTCGCTTGTCGTCGAGGCGTCTCCGTTTCGACGCGCGGCTAGGCTTCGTCGCCACTCGACGCTTTGGCGGCACGAGTGCTTTGCCGATCAGCTTGCGCAAGCCGTCGCGCGCTCGCTCGAGATTCTGCCTTTGCGAG
>JBGUEF010000646.1:0-1513 GCA_041821485.1 Deltaproteobacteria bacterium | reverse complement strand
GCCGGGGTGTGACTAGCCCCTGCGCATTCGGGCACCTAGATCCGACGCACGATTGCGGGTTACACTAGAAATTCACCGATTCCAACCCATGAGCTCTCCTTCAACCACCAACGGGCATCCGGCGACCAGCATTTCGCAGGAGGAAAAGAAGCGACCCACCTCCGACATCGATTTGGACGCGCCCGAGTACTATCTCAATCGCGAGCTGACCTGGCTGACCTTCGTCAAGCGTGTCCTGCATGAGGCCGAGGACAGCCGAACCCCATTGCTCGAGCGGGTGAAGTTCCTCGCGATCACGAGCTCGATCCTCGATGAGTTCTTCATGAAGCGAATTGGCGGCCTCAAGCAGCAGGTGGCGGCCGGGGTGCACAAGCTCACGGTGGATGGCCGGTCTCCGATGCAGCAGATCAAGGAGTCCCACCAGCTCATCCGGCCGCTCAACGTCGAGCAGCAGGTCCTGTGGGTCAAGCTTCGCAAGAAGTTAAAGGACGTCGGCGTCCAACTCGTCAATTACGCGTCGCTGCCCGAAAAGGATCAGCAGTGGCTCCACGACGACTACCTCGACAACATTTTCCCGTTGGTCACGCCGCAGGCGATGGACCCGGCGCACCCGTTTCCGTTCGTGTCGAACCTCTCGCTCAACCTGCTGGTATCGCTTCACTACCCGAACGACCTCGCTCCGTTGATGGCTCGCGTCAAGGTGCCGCTGGGCGCCGGCGTGCCGCGCTTCATCCAGGTTCGAGATTCGCTAGTCTTCGTGCCGCTCGAAGAGGTCATGGCAAACAACCTCGACCTCTTGTTTCCCGGCATGGAGATCGAGCGGACCGAGCTGTTTCGGGTGACCCGCAATGCTGATGTCGAGAGCGACGAGGACAAGGCAGATGATCTGCTCGCACTGATCGAGTCGGAGCTCCAGGAGCGCAAGTTCGCGCCGATCGTTCGCCTGGAGGTCGCTCGTGGGATGGATGCGACTCACCGCGGACGGCTGGCCGCCGAGCTTGGCCTCGACGAGCAGGCGGACGTCTTCGAGGTCGACGGCTTTCTTGGGCTCGGCGCCTTGTTTCAGTTGGCTGGGCTCGACCTCCCGGAGCATCGCGATCCCGACCACCGGCCGGTGGATGCACCGAGCCTAGTGGGGCGCAGCAACATTTTTCACGCGATCCGCGAAAATGAAGCCCTGCTGGTTCACCACCCGTACGAGGCGTTTGGCACGTCTGTGGAGCGGTTCCTGCGCGAGGCCAGCGAGGACCCGAAGGTCCGCGCGATCAAGATGACGCTTTATCGGACCTCGTCGAAGTCGCGCGTCATTCAGCACCTCATCAACGCGGCACTCAATGGGAAGCAGGTCGCGGTGGTGGTCGAGCTCAAGGCTCGCTTCGACGAAGAGGCCAACATCAACTGGGCCAGCAAGCTCGAGCAGGCCGGCATTCATGTGACCTACGGCGTCGTTGGGCTCAAGACTCACTGCAAGGTGATCCTCGTCGTCCGTCGCGACCACGACGGCCTGCGTCGC
>JBGUEF010000645.1:0-1517 GCA_041821485.1 Deltaproteobacteria bacterium | reverse complement strand
GTGAGGATTTCCAGGGCCTGGATTCGAAGGCTTGGCGACCGGAAGAGCTCTCCGTGGGTTTGAGCTCAAAGCATGCGCGCGCAAATTCCGCGTTTGCTCGAGCCGTGGCGCATCGCTAGCGCGTGTTTGCTTGCCAACTACTGCAAAACAGGCGGCATCGGTTGGCACACGGTTTGCTTCAGTTAAGGACGCGATGCCCGTCGGGCAGATGCAGATCGAGAGGTGGGCCATGTTCAAATTAATTCAATCTCGCAGCCGTGAGCTCGTAGCCTTCGCGTTTGCGTTATCCCTCGTGGTGGCGTGTGGAGGAGACACCCAAGGAGATGGTGGCGCTGCGCCGCAGACTCCGGTCGGACAAGAGTTCGGCAACATTGACGAATTGGCCGATGCGCTCATTGGGGCAAACGCAAAAGCATACGAAGGGGTCGCTTTCGCAGCGGCCGCGCTCGAGGGCGCGTTTGGCACTCCTGCCGCGTCGGCCGCTGTGGTCACGAAGCAGGAGTCCTGCATACCGGCGGATCTCCAGAACACGACGCTCGCGTACGACGCTCCGTCGGGCACTTACACGTCGAGCCAGATTCCCGGGGCGCCTGAAGGCGGAGTTCGTATCCTCGTTTACGAGATCGAGGGGGGTGCCCCTACAGAGAGCAACATCGGCAATCTCGATGTCACGTGTTCGGGATTTCTCCCAAACCCCGAGCTGGTGGTCACCTTGAATGTAAACGGCGTGGACGTTTTGCAGCTCAACGCCAACGCCGACCTGGGTCTAGACTACTATTACATCACGGTATCTGGATTTCTCGCGGACGCCACGGGCGCCCAGAAGATCAACTATGGCGAGTCTGGGTACGACGGTGGAAGCGTGTCGAGCTACGACTCGCTCTTTGGTGTGACCTTCACCATTGGGGAGGGCACCTACGCGACCCTCACTCGGAGTGTGTCCGCGTCCCCGGAGTTCGGCGAACAATGGGTCATGATCAACGTCTTCAAAGAAGGGCAGAACTTCATCCGGGAGTTCGACTTCATGGCGAACCCGGTGACCCAGGAAGGAACCGGGGAAGTCATGTTGGGTCACGCGACGTTCGAGCTCAATCCTGACGCGATCACGGGCTACTCCTACGACATCGTTGCCTGCTTCGAGGGCACATTCGATAATATGAGCGTGATGCGGGCATCCGAGTGCTTCGCAGAGCCCGAGATCGTCGATCTCATTGATCTACCGCCGAGCGAGCTCCAGGCCATCGAGGACGGATACCACGGCCTGCAGCGGATGTACGCCGCGGTCGAAAGAGTGTCTACCGCGGCCGTCGCCATCGGCCTCGCGGCCCTAGCGGACACGAATCAGCAGGGCTTCTGAACACTGCAGCGCTCGCTCGTGGGGCTTAGGCATTTCGGATCGTGGATGATAGAATCAGCACCGACGCGATGCCAGGCAAGATTCTAGTTTACGGGTCGTATGGGTACACCGGCGATTTGATCGCGCGCTTCGCGAAGGCAGACGGGGTCGACGTCGTTCT
>JBGUEF010000644.1:0-1518 GCA_041821485.1 Deltaproteobacteria bacterium | reverse complement strand
GGGGCGGATTGGGGGGTATCCCCCTCCGCTGTCTATCCTGACAAAAGCAACGTGGCACACAACCCGGAAGCTGACTTGGATACGCTCGAGCTTTGCCTTCGGCAAGGGATCGCGAGCAATGACTATGCGGACCCTCGCGAGGAGCTCGGGTGCCGTGCGGACGCGGACGATCGTGAAGTGGCGCGGGCCCTGGTACGCCTCGTCGCCGCCAATGACCTCGAGCAAATCGGAACCCAAAGCATCAACTCCGAGGCGGCTCGGCATCCGTCGGTTCGCCCGCCTACTGCAGTGGCTGCGGACCCCTCATTCCTCGGGCGCCTCAGCACGAGCGGCGCGGAAGGGCTCTCGGTCGAACGCATCGATGACCTTCCGACAATCCTCGCGGTCCTTCGCGCGGGATCGCGCCGGCAACGACGAGCGGCTTTGGAAAGGCTTCGCGAGCGATTGCGCGATCGGCGCCTCCTCCACACCGACGCGGTGCGCAAGGCGATCCAAACCATCACCGAGCTCCGTGACGTCGAGCTCGGTCACGAGCTCGCGCAAGCACGCGCGGAGCTCCCAGGCACACAAGGCCGCCAGGCTCGCCACGAGCACGAGCACTGGAAACGCCTCGCTCAACGAACCGAAGGCGCAATTCGCGCGTTCTGGGATGGTCAGTCGAACGCCGAGCCGATCCAAGGCCTCCCCGGGGACCAGCGGGCCCTTCTCCTGATGCGCATCTCCGAGCTCCCAGACGTCGTGGTCCATCACATCAGCGCGATCATCGAGGGCAACGACGGCTGGGTGCCGTTGGAGTCTCGCATTGGCCTGATCTCTTCACTCCGGTACGCCACCGATCGCCGGCTGGTCCCTGCGCTGATCTCCGTCGTCGAAGCGGAACGTGGAGAGCTCGTCGCACGCGCCGCCCGTGTTCTTGGAAGCATCGATGATGCTCGGGTCCACCCGGCGCTGGCGGAGCGCTTCGAACGCAGCTTCGTCAACGAGGAACGGATCGCGCTCGCGAGCGCTCTCGGCATGCGGGGTGATTGCCGGGGCCTCACCGAAGTACGAAGCTCTCTCGAGGAAGATCAGCCCCAGCTCCTGCTCATGGCGCTCGAAGCCATGGAAAACCTCGGCTCGTCAGAGAACACGGGCCTCGTTGCCAAGTTCCTCGATCACGCCGAAGTGGCTATTGCGACGCAGGCGGTGCGCACCGCGGCGCGAATCGGTGACGGGCGCGTGCTCGACGAGCTGACAGCAAAACACAATGCCACTTCGGTGCCGGCGCTCCGCGCTGCAATTGAAGATGCGCTTTCCTCAATCGCCGCGCGCATGGAGCTGCGCGGCGAAGAGGCCGCAACGATCGACTGGTCGGAGGTCGGCAACAAGCCGGTGCCGCGCAAAGGCGCGCGCGACAGCCTACCGAGCATCGTTTTCGGTTGGCGGGACTACTTCCTGGGTCGCGTCTGGCTCTTGCTCGGGCGAGTAAACTGGGCGAACGCGCGCTTCGAGTCCGCCGCGGCGCGCCGCAGCGACTGG
>JBGUEF010000643.1:0-1518 GCA_041821485.1 Deltaproteobacteria bacterium | reverse complement strand
GTTGGGGAATCGGATCAACAACGGAAGGTCGAGCCCGCGCTCCGCAAGCTGATTGGTGAGCTCGTAGAGATCGATCGCCCTGTCTACGGTAGGGTCGGGCCGGACCTCTACGCGACCACCTTCATTGATACGGAAGTACGGCTCGCCCCAGCCTTTGATCTGGTAGAGTTTGATGCTCTTTTTGACGCTCCACTCGCGGGGCTGGCCGTTCCCATCCATGAGCTCCCTGGGTTAGCACATCGGAAGCCGTCGTCCCGGCGCCGTTGCTCCTGTCCCCGGGCCGTGGTAGCCGAACGCGCGAGGGGGAAGTCTCATGAAGAGCCGCTGGGCGCTTGTTCTCATTCTCTGCCTGCAGGGATTCACATGTGACGACGGCGGGGCAGAGCCCGGTGCGTCGATCGAGCAGGCCGGCGGGGAGGCCCCCGAGGAGGCCCAAGCTCGCGGGCGAGCCCGCGTTTCGCCGGCGCCTGCCGTGGCTCCTGCCCCGGATGGCACCGCTACCTACGAGGACCTCCTGGCGCTCTTGCACCTGGCGGATGTTTATGATCCTGCGGGCCTCTTCATCGACTTCGGGACCGCCGCCCGTCTCAAGTACACCATCGGGAACTGGAACAGCGGTTGGCAAGGCGAGAGCCGCGAAGGTGACGCTAGCGTGTCGACCTTCGGTAAGACGGCGCGCCTGTATCTTCCCCTCGCGTCGAAGCAGCCCATGCAACTCCGGTTCCGCGCCAAGCCGTACGCGACGGGAGCGCTCATCGTGTACGTCAACGGCAAGACCGTCGGCGAAGCGCGCTTTGCACAGGGGGACGGCTTTCGGGAGTTTGTAATTCCGATTTCCGCCGCGGACCTTCGCGCTGGCGAGAATTCGATCATGCTGCGTGCGACGAAGACCGCCCAGGTGCGCGGCAAGGCGCGGTCGCTCGCGATGGACTGGCTGCTCTTCGAGCCAGGTTCTGCCGAGAGCACGACTCCGCCTCGGCGTGTTGCGGTCGAGCAAGTTTCGGTGGGCGGGGTAGCCCGGCGCGCGATTGCGCTAGCGCCTGGCGCGCAGGTCGACTGGTTCGTTGAAGTACCGGAAGACGGTGCGCTGGTTTTCGGGTCCGGTCTCAAATCCCCAGGCGCCGGCGTGTTGGCGTTGCAGATCGACAGCGACGGGTCGGCTGGCTCGACTCAGCGGCTCGACGCAGGGCCGTCCTGGAACGATCAACAGGTCTCGCTGAAGGACCTCGCAGGCAAAATCGCGCGCTTGCGCTTCCGAAACGAGGCAGCCACCGAGCTGGCCCTCAGCGATGTACGCATCGTGCGGCGCTCGGGGGCGGTGGTGACCATCGACGAGCCCGCCCGCAACGTCATCGTCCTTCTCGTCGACACCCTGCGCGCGAGCAAGCTGCAGGCTTACTACCCGAAAACCCGCGTGAAGACCCCCACCATCGATGCGTTCGCTTCCGAAGGCACTCTGTTCGAGCGACCGCAGACACCGGAAAACTGGACGAAACCCGCGGTCGCCAGCGTGCTCAC
>JBGUEF010000642.1:0-1543 GCA_041821485.1 Deltaproteobacteria bacterium | reverse complement strand
AGGGCGAGCAGCGTTCGATCGTTATGAGCCCGATCATCGAGATGCGTTTTCAGCTCGCCTACAGCGTCATCATGCAAGCCGTTTGGGGGATGTCGTATGCCAACGTCGACCGCGACCCCGACGGAAACATCCCAGCCGACAATGCATTTCGCGTCGGCAATCCGTTCCTGGCTTTTCATTATCAGGGCAGGAAGGGGCAGTTCTCCTACCGCGCAGGCGTGGGTGGAACCGTTCCCGCGGCAAGTCTTCCCGATGACATCAACGACCAGGTGACCGCGGCGTCCGCCTATTACCTAGCAGCGGCGATTCGCGGAAACACCAGCTTCTGGCTCTGGGACCCTCATACGGCGAGCGTCATCGTTCCCCTCGCGTTCGAGCGCTATAAGCCAGGTGGTTTCGTCTGGGGCGCGTATCTCGACACCGGCGCGCTCATCAAGCTCAACGACAAGAACGCACGAACCTCGAAGACCGATTTCATCATGCAAATGGCGGCGATGATGGGCTACAACGCGACGGACTGGCTTCGGGTCGGCTCCCGCTTCACCCTCGTGCTGATCCCGAAGTTCAAGGAGCAGAATACACAGCTTGCTGTCGAGCCCTATCTGCGATTTGGCAACGACAACGCGTTCGGGGCGATTCGAGTCAACATCAACCTCGACAACCCCTGGGGCTTCTCGTTCGACTCACGTCAGGTTTGGGGCTTGCGAATCGCTGGCGGCGCCTCGTTCTAAGTCCTTCGGCCACGTGCCGTTGGTCTCTGACCTAGTCGAAGAGCGGTAGGTCTTCGCCGGCAAGCGGGAACGCTGCCTTGTACTCGTCGGGCACGCCCGAAAGGTTGCGCAACGCGCGATGCACGTGGGCGATCGACAGCCTGGTGCCTGTAGCCGTGTCCGGCGAGCCGGTCGGCTGCAGCGTCACCGGGTCGATGAGTTGCAGGCCGTGGCGGTCATCGGTGCCGCCGATGACTCGGTTGCCGGGGATGCCGGGGCCCATCATCATCATGCTGCTGATCGGCCAATGATCCTTGCCGTTGCCGCTGTTGTACCCGGGCGTTCGGCCAAAGTCCGAGCCCATGACGACCGCGACCTTGTCAGCAATGCCCATGCGCTCCGCCTCTTGCATCGCGAAGTTCGCTCCGTTCACGAAGTCGATGAGATTGGGCAGGTGGTTGTTGTCGTGGTTGCCGTGCGTGTCGAACCCGCCACTGCTGACACTGACGCTCACGGAAAGCCCGGCTTGATAGGCGGCCAGCGCTACTTGGATTTGCCGCTGGAGCCGATCGTCGGAGAAATTCTCCGGCAGCGAGTCGGACACCCGCTTGAGGTCGTCTTGCCCGAGCCGAGCCAACATGAGCTCGTTCTGTCCGTCCCAGATTCGCGGCAAGCGCTGCTTCCCCTGAAGCCTCAGGAGGCGAAGCTCCTGCTCCCGCTGAATGATGCTGGGCACGTCTGGGTGGCCAAAGTAGTTCTCATCCGAGCCGGTTGGGTCCGGGCGTGACGGGTGCGCGAGATTGTGGAGCAGACCTCCGTCACCGAGCGGCACC
>JBGUEF010000641.1:0-1546 GCA_041821485.1 Deltaproteobacteria bacterium | reverse complement strand
ATGCTCGTGCCCCACGAGATCAGCCGGGAGGGGGTCCACGCCAGATGCTGCTGGTGGGACTTGGGCATGTGCTCGTCTTTGGTCGTGTGTCTTCCGCGGAGATAGCTGCGGGCATGAGACGTCAGGCGCCGTCCGTCGTGGAAGATCTCCACCGTCGTGGCGGTAAAGCGGATCTCGACCTTCTCGTGGACCAGCGCGTGCGGAACCGAGTAGTAGTGCTTGTCGACTTCCACGTGGTAGTCGATGTTGACCTTGGCGTGCTTCCAGTCTCCATGGCTGAAGCGCTCTTGCGGCAGGGGCTTGAGAAGCGGCTGATCGAGCTGCTCGAACAGCTCGCGACGGCTCGCTCCGTAGGCGCGCATGGGCTTGTGGTTGAGCTCCTCGAGAAGCTCCGCGATGCGGCGGTTCAGTGCACCCAACGAGAAGAAGGTCTCGTTGCGAAGCCGGGCGAGAATCCAGCGCTGGACTACCAGCACCGCCGCCTCGACCTTGGCCTTGTCTCGTGGCTTCCCGGGTCGGGCCGGCAGGATGACGGTGTCGTAATGCTCGGCGAGCTGCTCGTAGTCGCGGTGGATGCCGGGCTCGTAGCGGCAGGCACGGGTGACGGCGCTCTTCAGTTGGTCGGGGACAAGAGCCGCGGTGACTCCACCGAGGTATTCGAACGCCCGTACATGGCTCGCAAGGAAGTCGGCCGACTGCTGTGTTTGCGTGGCCTCGGCGAAGCTGTAGCTCGAGGCCCCGAGAGCGGCGACAAAGAGCTCGACCTCCTGAACCTCGCCGGTCTTCGGATCGACGATGTGCGGCTTCTTGCCCGAGTAGTCGACAAACAGCTTCTCACCGGCTCGGTGAATCTGGCGCATCGAGCGCTGCTGTTTGCTCAGCCACCGCTTGTAGTACCGGCAGAACTGGGTGTAGCCGTAGCCGTCCGAATGCTGCCCGAGGTACTCGAGGTGGAGCAGCTGCAGGGTGACGCCGACGCGGTGGAGCTCTCGGTGGATGTCCGCAAAGTCCGGCAGCGGACGCTTCCCCGCCTCCGGCGCGCCGTACAGCCTCGCCTCGAGCTCCGAGTCGCGGAGCGGCTCGACCTCGGCCCAGCTCAGCCCCGCCTCCCTGGCCCGGGCCAAGGAGGCGGCAACCGTCCCGACGCTCACGGACAAACTGCGAGCCACCTCCCGGTGGCTCCGGCCCAGAGCCCACTTCTGCCTGAGAATCTCTCGTGTCTTCCGCATGGACAGCCTCTTGGTCGCCATCTCCCCTCCTGGGTTGGGAGAGGGCGGCCGGTTCCGACTGTCCAGCGTCGCTCCGCTCTGTTCCGCTCCCCTCCGACTCGGCAGAGGGGGTATCACCCCGTTCACGATCAGCGAAATGGGTGATCACGATGCCCGAAACGGGTGATCACGATGCCCGAAACGACCGCTCATGATCCCGAAACGGGTGATCACGATCGACCGAAATGGCTGATCAGCTTGGAGCGAAATCAGTGATCACGATGGCGCGAAATACGCACGTGGCCACCGACCGAAACCCAATCCGCGGGTCCGCATGG
>JBGUEF010000640.1:0-1546 GCA_041821485.1 Deltaproteobacteria bacterium | reverse complement strand
GCGCGTCTCGACGAGCTCGGACTGAAGTGCGAAGGGATCGTCCATACGCACACGCACTTTGATCACGTCGGCGGGACCAAAGAGGTGCAAGAGGCCACTCATGCACCGACGATGATCCACGAGAAGGACTTGTTCCTCTACGAAGGCGTGCAGATGCAACTCGACAGCTTTCGGGCGCCCTTCCAGGCCCCCGAAGTGGCCGAGATCGATCGCTTTCTCTCTGACGGCGACACTGTCTTGGCGGGTGGGCTCGAAGCGGACGTCGTTCACACGCCCGGGCACTCACCTGGGAGCATCTGCCTGACGGTCGAAGGCGACCGGCCGGTCGTAATCGCCGGGGACACGCTCTTTGCACGCAGCGTCGGTCGCACCGACCTCTGGGGTGGTGACGCCTCTCAACTCGTCGACTCGATCCAACGTAAGCTGTTCGCACTTCCCGACGAGACCCTCGTGATCTGCGGCCACGGTCCCACTACGACGATCGGCGAAGAGCGGCGCTTGAACCCGTTCGTCGGTGGAGCCTAGGCGCCGTCCCACAGCTTCAACGCGCCACGCAACGCCTCGGCCAGCGAGAAGACTCGCACATTCTCCGGCAGCTCGAGTTGTAGATGGCGAACGTTCCCGCCACCGAGATGTAGCGTATCGTAGTTGAAGATCGGCTCGAGTTGTTCGATGGCGTTGAGAACCCGGGCCGTCCACTCGATCGGACCGACCCGCTTGAGCTCGGTGTCGCGTACGAGATCTTCGTATGTCATCCCGTCGCGCAGCGGATGGTGGCCAAGCTCGAGGTTTGGAACCAACGCGCCGTTCGTGAAGAGCGCGGCTCCCATGCCTGTGCCCAAGGTCAGCACGAGTTCCACGCCCTTTCCCCTCACGACACCGAGCCCCTGCAGATCGGCATCGTTGACAGCGCGCACCGGACGCTGCAGCAACTGGGTCAACCGCTCGTCGAGCCGCACGCCGCGCCAGAGCTCGTCCCCGAGGTTCGGCGCGTTGTGTGCCACTCCGTTCTTCACGACACCCGGGAAACCGACCGAAACGCGTCGATGGGGTGGCAACCTGTCCGCCATGTCGTGGATCAACGCGAATACTGCCTCGGGCGTCGTCGGCGCAGGTGTCGGCTGAGTCAGGGTCTCGGTTACCGCCACACCCTGGTCGTTGAGCGAGAGGAGCTTGACGGTACCGCCACCGATGTCGACAGCGAGCGTGGTCATGCCTCTGAATCCTTGTGCCGTCGGTAGTACTCGATCAGCTGATGTGTAGAGCCATCATGCTCGCCATCGGCGCCAGTCAACTCGGGAAGAACGACCTTGGCCAGCTGCTTACCGAGCTCTACGCCCCACTGGTCGAAGCTGTAGATGTTCCAGATCACCCCCTGAACGAAGATCTTGTGCTCATAGAGCGCGATCAGACGACCGAGCGCACGCGGAGTGAGCCTTTCAACCATGAGCGTGTTGCTCGGTCGGTTTCCTGGAAAGGTCTTGTGCGGCACGAGGGCGGCAACCCGGTCTTCGGAAACACCCGCCTGCTCGAGCTCCGCGCGGGC
>JBGUEF010000639.1:0-1551 GCA_041821485.1 Deltaproteobacteria bacterium | reverse complement strand
CATGGCCCGCGTGGCCAGATGACCTCTGCCTTAAACAAGCCATTGATCGTTTCAGCCAGCGCATTATCATACGAGTCACCCACACTGCCGACCGAAGATTCGATGCCGGCCTCGGCCAGGCGCTCCGTGTAGCGGATCGACAAGTACTGAACACCGCGGTCGCTGTGGTGCACGAGGGCGTCGATGCCGGGCCGAGCGTGGAGCGCCTGCTCCAGGGCATCCAGCGCCAAGTCGCTCCGAAGCGAGTTTGACACGCGCCAGCCCACGATCTTGCGTGAGAAGACGTCCGTGATGAACGCCACGTAGACGAACCCGACCCAGGTGGCCACGTATGTGAGATCCGCCACCCACAGCCGATTGGGTCGGTCGGCCGTGAAGTCGCGATGAACGAGGTCCGCCGGCCTCTCGGATGCCTCGTCCACGATCGTGGTCTTCTTGTACTTCCGGCCGCGAATGGCGCCTTCGAGGCCCATCTCGCGCATCAACCGCTCCACCGTGCACCGTGCCACGTCGATCTTCTCTCGCTTGAGCTGACGCCAGACCTTCCTCGCACCGTAGACCCCGAAGTGTTCCTTCCAGACCCGCTCGATCTCCTCGCGCAACTGGGTGTCTCGGACCACCCTTTCGGGGAGCCGGGAAGGGTCTGCCTCACGGGCCTTCTGCTCGTGGTAGGTCGACGGGGCGATCGGCAACTCCTTGCAGATCGGCTCGACCCCGTGCTCCTCGCGGTGCTCATCGATGAACGGCACCATTACTTCGGTCGGCGGTCGAGCTCCGCCTGGGCGAAATACGCGGACGCCTTCCGAAGGATCTCATTGGCGCGGCGGAGCTCACGATTCTCTCGCTCGAGCTCCTTCATCCGAGCCTGCTCCTCGGTCGTCAGGCCGCCACGGCGGCCTGAATCAACTTCCGTCTGCCGTACCCACTTGCGGAGGGTCTCAGACGAACATCCGATCTTCTCCGCGATCGAGCAGATCGCCTCCCACTCGGAGTCGTACTCGCTCCCGTGCTCGAAGACCATCCGGACCGCCCGCTCGCGGACCTCTTGGGAATACCTGCTTGTGCGTGCCATGACTCCATCCTCTCAAGGAATGGAGCCTCCGGCAAACCCGGGGCGATTCAGTCGCCACTTTGCCAGCTCTTTAGGCAAGAAAAAGGGGCCATCTCATCTCCATGAGACAGCCCCCAAGCTGATACAGCTCTGCACAAAGTCCAAAGGACTGGTTACTTGCGGACGGCGAGAAAACGGTAGCTCCCGTACCAGTTGCTCTCGATCCAGAAGAGATGCAGGCTCCGCCGCGAACCCTCCCTGTGAAGATAAGCGGCGCGGCGCATGTCGTGCCGATCTCGCCAGACGGAACCAAGTTCCACGATTGGGAACTCACGCTGGATCTCCAGATAGGTGGCCCCGAAAGCGAGCAGCTCCTCGATGGTTGCCGGACGGAAGTCCTGCTTATCGAGTTCCTCGAGCGCCTGGTCGGTCGTCATCACGCGGTTGAAGTGGACGAGTTCGAGGGTTCGTTCGGCTTTGCCGTTCCCGCTCACCGGGAA
>JBGUEF010000638.1:0-1555 GCA_041821485.1 Deltaproteobacteria bacterium | reverse complement strand
GCCGCCCGCCGAGCGCTCGAAATCGCCGCGGCGGGCGGCCACCACATGCTACTCATCGGCAGTCCGGGGGCCGGGAAGACGATGCTCGCGCGCGCCCTCCCCTCTATCTTGCCCCCGCCCACTGCCGAAGAGGCGCTCGAAATCGCGACCATCGCAAGCTCGGCAGGTCTCCGATCGCCGCGGATTCTGGTTGGGCGGCAACGGCCCTTTCGCGCACCGCACCATACGGCCAGCGCGGCAGCGATCGTTGGCGGTGGCGAGCCGATCCGCGCGGGCGAGCTCACCTTGGCCCACCGGGGCGTGCTCTTTCTCGATGAGCTGCCGGAGTTTCGCCGCGACGCGATCGAAACGCTGCGTACCACCATGGAAGAAGGCGAGGTCGTGATTTCGAGAGCACGCCAGCGTGTCCGTCTTCCTGCCGAGCCGATGGTCGTCGCCGCAATGAACCCCTGCCCTTGCGGCTACCACGGGGACCCAACCCGATTCTGTCGTTGTGGGGAACTGCAGATCGCGCGCTATCGCGGCCGGGTGTCCGGGCCACTCCTCGATCGATTCGACCTCCAAGTAGCCGTGCCGCGGGTCAGCGCGCGAACGATGCGAAAAGCCACGCCGGGCGAGCCGTCGAAAGCCGTGCAACGGAGGGTCGAGGAAGCGAGGATACGCCTGACGCACTCGGGCGCCCGGTCGAGCCTCGAATCGCTCACCCAGAACGTCGGGCAAGAGGCACTCACCCTGCTCGAGCTCGGCGTGGAACGTCTGAAGATGAGCGCCCGAGCCTACATGAAAGCGCTTCGAGTCGCGCACACCATCGCCGCCCTCGATGAGTCGAGCGAGGTTCTCCCCGCGCACACCGCCGAGGCGCTGCAGTACCGAGTTCTGGATCGTGAGCCCGCCTGAGGCTCACCCCGGCGCAGACCGCAACCAACCAACACAACAGAGGAGCACCAGAACATGAAACAACCACTCAAAGCCGTCGACGCACTCCTGCAGACCGTCGAAAAACAGTTCGGCAAGGGCGCAATGATGCGGCTTGGCGATGGAAAGGCCGAGCGGGTGCCGTGCATCCCTACCGGCAGCCCATCGCTCGACGAGGCGCTCGGCATCGGCGGGCTCCCGCGCGGCCGAATCGTCGAGGTGTTCGGCCCCGAGGCGTCCGGAAAGACGACGCTCCTCTACCACCTGATCGCCGAGGCCCAGCGCGGCGGTGGCCTGGCAGCCTTCATCGACGCCGAGCACGCCATGGATCCCAACTACGCCAGGCGCATCGGGGTGAACGTCGACGAGCTCCTGGTTAGCCAGCCAGACAACGGCGAACAGGCTCTCGAGATAACTGAGATGCTCGTTCGGAGCAACGCGGTCGATGTAATCGTTATCGATTCTGTCGCAGCACTGGTCCCCCGTGCCGAAATTGAAGGTGAAATGGGTGATGCCCATGTCGGTCTTCAGGCCAGACTGATGTCGCAGGCACTTCGCAAACTCACCGGAGCAGTCTCCCGTTCGAAGTGTGCCGTCGTCTTCATCAACCAGATAAGAATGAAGATCGGTGTAATGTTCG
>JBGUEF010000637.1:0-1557 GCA_041821485.1 Deltaproteobacteria bacterium | reverse complement strand
AGGGAGTCCTGCTCGTAGGTCCGCCGGGCACCGGCAAGACCTTGGTCGCCAAAGCAACCGCCGGCGAGGCCGGGGTGCCGTTTTTCTCGATAAGCGGCTCCGAGTTCGTCGAGATGTTCGTCGGAGTCGGCGCGTCGCGGGTGCGCGACCTCTTCGACCAGGCGAAGGCCAAGGCGCCGTGCATCATCTTCATCGACGAGATCGACGCTGTGGGCCAGGCGCGTTCGAGCGCCATGGCCATGGGGAGCAACGATGAGCGGGAGCAGACCCTCAACCAGCTTCTCTTTGAAATGGATGGCTTCGACTCGAACCAAGGTGTGGTGATCATGGCCGCCACGAATCGTCCCGAGGTGTTGGACAAAGCGCTGCTACGCGCAGGTCGTTTCGATCGCCAGATCGAGGTGCCGCTTCCAACCGAGAAGGGTCGACGCGAGATTCTAGAGATCCACGCTCGACCCGTGCCGCTCGGGCAGGATGTCAACCTCGACACGCTGGCCCGGATCACGGCAGGCTTCTCGGGCGCCGACCTCGCCAACCTGATCAACGAGGCTGCCCTGATGGCGGTCCGTCGAGAATCCACCACGGTCGGCATGGAGGACTTCAACCTCGCGATCGAGCGCATTGTGGCCGGGCTGCAGCGCGACACGCCGCTCGAAGGAGAGACCCGCAAGAAGGTGGCCTACCACGAGGGGGGACACGCGTTGGTGTCGCAGTCGCTGCCGCTCACCGACAAGGTTCACAAGGTGAGCATCATCCCCACCTCGAAGGGCGCGCTCGGCTACACGATGGAGATGCCGGAGGAAGATCGCTTCCTCATGTCGAAGCGTGCGCTCGAACAGCGTCTCGCGGTGATGCTTGGCGGACGGGTAGCAGAATTGCTGATCTTCGAGGAGACTTCCACGGGCGCCTCCAACGACCTCGAGCGCGCCACCCTCATCGCGCGGCGCATGGTCACCGAGCTCGGCATGTCGGACAAGCTCGGACCGGTGCGTTACGTCGGCCCCGCAGGCTTGGGCTACCTCGGGAGTCAGGCCTCCGCGCTCAGCCTGAGCCCCGAGACCGAACGGATGATCGACGAGGAGATTCGCGCCATCCTCGAGCAAGCGCAGAAGGACGCCATGGGGATTCTTGGCGACAACGAGGCCGCGCTTCATGAGATCGCCCGGGTGCTCCAGGACCAAGAGGTCATTTCGGGCGAGATGGTGGCACAGATTCTCGCCGAGCAGCCCGCGAAGAGCTAGGCCGGCGAACCGCGAGCTACACGGCCGGTGGCGGCTTGAAGGGTGGCGCCCCCACGGGCGGCTTGCGGACGAACCAGCGCCCTCCGAGGAACGCGAGGTAGATGATGTAACCGGCGGCCGAGGCGACGCCCGCCACGTAGGTGAGCGCTGCGGAGCGCAACATCGCGCGAGCGCCCTCTCGCTCCTGCTCACCCAAAAGCCCGAGCTCTTCCAATTGCTGGAGTGCTCTCTTGCTCGCGTTGAACTCGACCGGGAGCGTCAGGAACTGGAGCAGAAGTGCACCCGCATAGGCGAGCACCCCGACCTGCACCATCAC
>JBGUEF010000636.1:0-1577 GCA_041821485.1 Deltaproteobacteria bacterium | reverse complement strand
GGTCTTGATGGGACCCGACGATCCGCTGAATGTCGGGGTCCGATACCGGGCCGCACAAACCGTCGCTGCAGAGAACATAGATGTCGCCGATCTCTGGGCGGTCGAGCACGGTGTCGACCTTCACGGTGGACTTCATCCCAAGCGCTCGGACGATCACGTTCTTGAGCGGGAAGTTTTCGATCTCCTCTTCGGAGAGCCGCTTCATCTTGATGTAGTCGTTGAGTAGTGAGTGGTCCGCCGTCAGTTGCTCCATCTTTCCGTCGCGGATGCGATAGACGCGGCTGTCCCCGACATGCGCGATCAGCACGCCATCTTCGACGACGAGAATGCCGACCACCGTCGTGCCCATGCTGTGCATCTGCGGGTCTTTTTGAGCCGCCTCGTAGATGCGGAGATTCGCGAGCTTGATACCGGTGATCAGGCGGTTCTCTTCGTAGCCCCGGGCCTTATCCATCTTGTACGGCCACGTCGCCTCCGCATCGGCGCTGGTCGCGCGAAAGAACTCACGCAGGGTGTCGATGGCCATGCCGGCCGCAACCTCGCCGGAGGCGTGTCCGCCCATCCCGTCGGCCACCACATAGAGGTTGTCCTCCTCGGCCAGCATGAAGCTGTCCTCGTTGTGGGTGCGTTTCATCCCCACATGCGTGTCGCCGATGGCCAAGACCCGAGCCCGTGACATGTTCCCCTTCGAATCCCCCTGGAACACGAGATTAGCGACCCGTTGACGGCCAAGTCAACGAAACAGGCCTATACTCGCCCGAACGTGTCCAGTGACCCTGAAAACGAGCTCGCGTCGGTCATTACGAGCGCGCGGGAGCTTCTCCGGTGGGAGGAGACCCTTGGCGGCACAGGATTTCCAGCGCCAGAGGCTGCGTCGTCGCTCGGGATACCCCCGGGTGGGGCACCGGCGTATGAGGGCGATGAGGACACCGTGGCTCGCCTCCAGGTGCTCGCCGACGAAGCTGCCGAATGCACCCGCTGCGAGCTGAGCCGGGGCCGAACCCGGAGCGTCTTTGCCCGAGGGACCCCGGATACCGACCTGGTATTCGTGGGCGAAGGCCCGGGCTTTCACGAGGACCAACAAGGCCTCCCATTCGTCGGACGAGCGGGCCAACTGCTCGACCGTATGATCGCGGCCATGGGCTACGGCCGCGACGGGGTCTACATCTGCAACGTCGTGAAGTGCCGCCCCCCCGAGAACCGAACCCCACTCCCCACCGAAGCGGAGGCGTGTGCGCACTATTTGGTGCCACAACTCGATCTCGTGCGACCCAGGGCCATCGTCGCCCTCGGCCGCTGCGCGGCAGAGAACCTGAATGTCGTCCCTCCGGCCGGAAGATGGCGAGGAATCTGGGGCGAGTGGCGAGGCATCCCGGTCATGCCCACCTATCACCCGGCCTTCTTATTGCGGAGCCCGCAGTTTAAGAAGCCGGTCTGGGAGGATCTGCAGGAGGTCTTGCGCGTCCTCAACCGCGAACCACCCAAACGCGGCCGCTGACACCCGTGTAGAACAACTGCGTCACCGGAGAACGCCTCACGACGCACGTGCTCGCGAGCGGGACCCGCTCGGCCGACTC
>JBGUEF010000635.1:0-1580 GCA_041821485.1 Deltaproteobacteria bacterium | reverse complement strand
GCAACGTGTCCACGCCGCGCCGGGCTCTTGCCGAACGTCGCGTTGAGCCCGACGCGCGGACGCGCGATGCCGAGACAGTTCGGTCCGACCAAGGCGATGTTGTGGGTGCGTGCGATGTCGACGATTTCACTCTGAAGGTCGGCTCCAGCCTTGCCGACTTCCGCGAAGCCTGCGGAGAGCACGATCGCCGCGCCAACCCCAAGACTGCCGCATTCGCGCATCACCCCCGGAATGTCCTTGGCCGGGATGGCGATGACGGCCAGATCAACCGGGCGATCGATGGCGCTCACCGACGCATGACTGTTCAGGCCTTGGACCGTCTCGCGCGTTGGGTTCACCGCATAGATGTCCCCCGCGAACCCGCCTTCGCGGATGTTTCGCAGCGCCTGGCCTCCGACCGAGCTTTCCCGGTCTGAGGCGCCGATGACGGCGACCGACGTGGGTTCGAAGACCTTTAGCAGATAGTGTTTTTTCATTTGGCTACGGTGCCAGAACAGAGCGCACTCTGAGCGGAACCAGGACACGCTGCAATGCGCTAGACTCGTCGGTGGCGCGCATCGAGTGAACGTGCATCCTTAGGAGCGGAATCGTGTCTATCGCCTACATCACGCATCACGCCTGCCGGCTCCACGAGATGGGCGCGCACCATCCCGAACAGCCGGCACGACTCGACGCGATCAACGATCGGTTGATCGCCTCGGGACTCGATATGGTGCTGCGCCACTACGAGGCGCCGAAGGCTCAGCGCGAGCATCTGCTACGCGTGCACGATGTCGCCTACGTCGACGAGGTGTTCAGTTCTTCACCACGCGAGGGTCTCGTCTGGCTGGATCAGGATACGGCGATGAATCCCTACACCATGGAGGCTGCGCTGCATGCCGCCGGCGCCGCCGTCCTCGCCGTCGACCTGGTGCTGGCGGGCGATGCGAACCAGGCATTCTGCGCAGTCCGCCCGCCGGGCCATCACGCCGAACGGTCGCGTGGGATGGGATTCTGTTTCTTCAACAACGTTGCGGTTGGGGCCGCGCACGCGCTCGCGGCACACGGGCTCGAGCGGGTTCTAATCGCAGATTTCGACGTGCATCACGGCAACGGCACTGAGGATATCTTCCGCGGTGACGAGCGGGTGTTGTTCTGTTCGACCTTTCAGCATCCTTTCTATCCCCACAGCGGTTACGACACCCAGGCGCAAAACGTGATCAATGTGCCCTTGCCGTCGGGAGCGGATGGAGAGGCGTTCCGTGAGGCCGTCTCGCGCCACTGGCTGCCCGCGATCGACGCCTTTGAGCCGGAGCTAGTGATGATCTCGGCCGGATTCGATGCCCACACCGAGGACGACATGGCCAACCTGCAACTCCGCGACCTCGACTACGCGTGGATCACGCGAAGGCTATCGGAGGTGGCGGACCGTCATGCCGAAGGGCGCATCGTCTCTACCCTGGAGGGCGGCTATGCCCTCGGTGCGTTAGGGCGCAGTGTTGTCGCGCACATCAAGGCGTTCTTGGCAGAGCACCAGGATGGCGAGACCAGCTCGCCGTGAGGGCAGCGTAACGGCCGCGGTTTGGCCTCAGTGGAGCGCC
>JBGUEF010000634.1:0-1602 GCA_041821485.1 Deltaproteobacteria bacterium | reverse complement strand
CGAGGTGCGCCGCGTCTGCGACGAGAAACTTCGTCGCGAGGTTGTCGGCTCCTTCGACGACGAGGGTGTGATCCGACAGAAGCTCCATGGCCGTGTCCGGCACGAAGCGCCCTTCGACAGTCCTCACCGACAAGCCAGGCGATAAGTCACGCAGCATACCCGCAGCGCGCTCGATCTTGGAGCGGCCAACATCGTCGCTCGAGTAGAGCGTCTGCCGGTGCAAGTTACTCTCTTCGACCAGGTCGTCGTCGATGATGGTAATGTGCTCGACTCCGCTCCCACCTGCGACGGCGAGCAGCCGGAGCAACGGAGAACCGAGGCCGCCAGCACCCACGACGATGATGCGATGTGCGGCGCTCATTGGAAGTACGCTCCCAAGCTGAAGTAACGCTCGCCGGTGTCGCAGAGCACCGTCACGACGGTCTGGTCCGGCCCAAGCTGCTTGGCGACCTCGATGGCGGCCCAAACATTCGCGCCCCCGCTGATCCCGAGAAGCAAACCCTCTCGTTTGGCCAGCGCAAGCTTGGTGTCCCAGGCGTCCCGGTCGCTGACTCCGATGACGTCGTCGACCACGTTGGGGTGATAGTTCTCGGGGATGAAGCCCGCGTTGAGCCCTTGAATCTTCGTCGGTCCGGCAGGCCCCCCAACGAGCACAGGGCTCGCCGCAGGCTCGACTGCGATTACACGCGTTGCGGGGTTACTCGCCTTGAGCGCTTCGCCGACGCCACTCACCGTTCCGCCCGTGCCCACGGCTGCAACGAACGCATCGATGCGCTGCCCGTCGAATGCACGCAGCAGCTCTCGCGCAGTCGTGCGCCTGTGCACACCAGGATTCGCAGGATTCGAAAACTGCTCGGGCATGAACGCTCCGCGCTCTTGGACGACTCGGCGTGCCGCCTCCATCGCGCCTTCCATCGAACGGTCCGGTTCGGTGAGCAGAATCTCGACCCCATAGGCTTCGAGCAACGCGCGCCGTTCGAGCGACATGCTCGCGGGCATCGTGAGCACCAGCTTGTAGCCCTTGCGCGCGCACACCAGGGCCAAGCCGATGCCCGTGTTGCCGCTGGTCGGTTCAACAATTGTGTCGCCGGGCTTCAGCCGCTCCTGCTCTTCCGCGGCTTCGATCATCGCGAGACAAATGCGGTCCTTCACCGAGCCGCCCGGATTGAGGTGCTCGCACTTGCCCCATATCTCGGCGCCGCCATCGGGCGAGAGCTCGCGCAAGTGAACGACGGGCGTTTCGCCAACGAGATCCAGTACGCTATCGACAACGGGTGCGGACATCAGATCGAATATACGTAACGTCGGGGTGGCGCGCGGCGAACTCCGTGTGCGTCGCCCCGATCACAGAGATCTTGGATCGTGATGGCGTCAAAGCACGCCTCGATGTTCTCGGAAAGCTCGGAGAACGCATCTTCGGTCACGACCCGGCTGGTCTCGTCGGCATCGCCGTTCCCGTCGGCGCCAGCCAGGACGATGGGCCCTTCGAGCGCGCGGACGATGTCGGGCCAGAGCTTCGCAAGCCAGTCGCGGTCGCCGCAGAGCGTATACTCGCGGTATGCGCGGACGATCGTGCCCATCTGCCCGTCGGCGGCGGGCAGC
>JBGUEF010000633.1:0-1623 GCA_041821485.1 Deltaproteobacteria bacterium | reverse complement strand
GGCGCCTTCGACAACCTCCTGCGCCAGGGTGGCGACGCGCTCGTAACCCTCCGGGATCTCGACGTAGCGCTTGCGAAGCTTACGGGGGATCGGCTCGGGGAACCCCCGGCGCATCGGCGTGGTGAATGCCTTGTACGTAAGGGGGGCCTCGACGCTTCCACCATAGCGAATGTCCAGGCCGGGAGCGTGCGTGACCCGCCGGTATCGATTGCGACCAGCGCGAACCTGGGGGGGAACCCGCAGCGCCACGGTGCCCTCGGGTAGGAACAAGACCGCCTCCTGCATGGGGTCGAGGATGATCTCGTACTCCTGGTCTTCCGGTTCAGGAGGACGGAAGACGACATATTGGTCGTGGAGACGCTGGAGCTCGACGCCGGTCGCCGGCGTGCGCGACCAACGTCCTTCGCTGTACCGATCGAACGAGGTGCCGCGGAGGCGAACCGTGATCGACCTTTGCGGGGGGTCGGGCCGGTTCTTCGGCTTGACCCGCATCACCACGGTGGGGTCGTCGCGAATGGCTCCGAACCCGCCGAGCTCTACGTCATCGCCGAAACCGGCGACCGATTGGGTGCGAGCCCCGAGGTTGGACAGAGCGCCAAAGCCGACACGCGGGAACGCGAAGAACATCGCCGCGGTCAGGACGAAGAGAGGGATGGTGAGGAGGGTCGTGCCACCGAAGAATGCGGGCGTCGCGAACTCCCTACTATCGAGCTCTCCGCGGAGCATGGGGGTGTCGACGCCGTGTTGGGTTTCGAGCTCCTTGCGAATGTGGGTGAGTGCAAGCATCCACGGCATGACGACGACGAAGCCGAAGAAGACGACTGCGTAGTCGAGACCGGCGGAGAGCGCCGTGCCCGCGATCAGGTGGAGGAACCCCAGGATGGTGATCTGTTGATAGTCAGCTGCCGTCTTGCGGTGAGAAAGGCGGGAGATCTGCAGGAAGGCCGCGTATTGCACGCCGGCGCTCAGCGTCGCCTCCCCGGCGATCACGCGCCCGATTTGAATGAAGAGGAACACGATGGCCGCAACGTTCCAGAAACGCGAGTACCCGGGGCGGTCGAGAAGCGGCGGCTCGGCGAACCAACTTGCGACGAATGCCACGATGAGCACCATCGACCCGATCAGGGTGAACGTCGTGCCGAGCATCAGCGCAATCAGGCCGAGACCGGCAAAAAGGTAGGTGACCAGCTTGTGCGCGAACGCGAACCTCATGCGGCCCGCCTACTTCGCTTGCGATCGCGACCAGGGGCCTGCGCGCGGCACGGTTGCAGGAGCGCAAGGAACCGCCAGATCGGGTCCGGAGGGGTGCCGCCGGCGACCAGTGGTGAAACGCTGTCGTTCGTCTGAACCTGCACGGAAACGCCCTGCGTGAGATAGGCCGCGGCAGCGGTTGCCACCTCCGAAATGGAAATCTCGAAGCGGTCGCGCCACGAGGCTTCATCGTCAGGGGTGGCCGCCAGCAGGTTGTTCACCGTGAGCGTCACCAGGGCGTTCGAATCCTGCTCGTGCTCGCGGACGACCAGCTCACCGCGACTTGCCGTTCGCTTCCAATGGATGTCGCGCGCCTCATCGCCTTCGCGGTAGAAGCGAACGCTGCCTGCGAACTCACTTCCCCGGCCGGTC
>JBGUEF010000632.1:0-1644 GCA_041821485.1 Deltaproteobacteria bacterium | reverse complement strand
AGGCTGCGCTGATCGTTGCCAAGCAGGCCAGGCTTCGCGCGATCGGTGTGGTGGTGGCAACGTAGATGCGTCGAGCTTACCTTTAGTATTGGTTTCGGTTGAAAAACTCGGTCACGACCCATGCTTGAATGAGCGGAGCAGGGTCTCCGCGCCCATTTGTGGGGAGCCCGCGCCCGCGCGCTCTGCTTCGTGAACGAGTTCGGCGATACGTCGATTGATCGGCGCGGCGATCCCGTGCTGATCTGCGAGGCGCACGATCTCTCCGTTCAGGAAGTCCACCTCCGTCGGGCGTCCGCGCTCGAGGTCGGTCCACATCGAGGTACGCGCTTCCGGGTCGATGCGAAGCTGCGCGCGAATGACCATCCGGACGATCGGTGTCGGCAGCTTCAGGATGAAGGCCATGACCCGAAGAGGAACCCCGTGGAAGTTGGCAGTGCGGATACCGGCTTCGTGTAGCACGTCGAGCCCCTCGTTGATCAACGTCGAGATCACACGTCGATACGGACGCGAGAGGATCATGTCGCGCGTCGGCGCGCCGGAAAGTGCGCTCACTGCGTTGTTGAGGTTGAGGAGGAGCTTCGTCCACTGCTCGGGGGCAATCGGCCGCATCTCCTCGACCTCCAGCCCAGCCGCCCTGAGTGCATCGACCCAGGGCTGGTCCTGGCCCTCGGCTCGCGTCTCGATGATCAGGGACCCGCTGGTCGTACGGTGAAACACGGCGCCCTCGCAGATGATGACATTGAAGTCGACGACCGCCGGGAGCACCGGATTGCGGGGCAACGCCGCGCTAAGGACCTCCGGATTTCTCAGCCCGTTTTGCAAGCTTACGACGACCGTTGTGGGTTCGAGGACGTTCGCGAGGATTTTCGCCGTCTCTGCGGTTGCCCCACTCTTCACGCAGCAGAACACGACGTCACAAGACGAGAGGGCGTGCACGTCTTCTTCGATGCGAACCATCGCGGGGTCGACGTGCGCGTCGTGATCGAGCTCCCGCAGTGTGACGCCGTGGCGTGCGATTGTATCGGCCAACGCCTTGCGGCCGATCAACGTGACTTCGGTCGCGCCCTTCGCAGCGAGTCGCGCGCCGACGTAGCCGCCGATCGCGCCGGCTCCCATGACCCCGATGTGCAGTCGTTCGTTCGTGGTCACCGTCGGACTCCGTTTGGCAAGACTACACGCCGTCGCTGCCTCTTGGTGTAGTTAGCACGTTGTGGAGCCGTCATGCTACGTTCATTCGCCGAACGATGCGTACGTACCTCTTCGACCTCGATGGAACGCTGCTTGATTCGATCGCGTTGATCCTGGCGAGTTTTCATCACACCTCCCGAGTGCACCTCCAACGTGAGCTGCCGGACTCTTATTGGCTCGAGGGGACGGGCACGCCGCTTCGTGATCAGCTGGCCAAGGTGGCCCGGTCGAAGGAAGAGCTCTCGGCCATGCTCGACACGTACCTGGCGTACAACCTCAGCCACCATGACGAGATGGCAAAGAGCTACCCCGGCGTTGTCGACGTCGTCCGAACGCTGCATGCACGGCGGGCTAAGCTCGCTTTGGTGACCAGCAAAATGAGTACGGGGGCCGAACGCGGACTTCGGCTTCTCGGTCTCGAGGAGGAGCTCTCCGTGCGTGTCTGCGCAGACGACG
>JBGUEF010000631.1:0-1648 GCA_041821485.1 Deltaproteobacteria bacterium | reverse complement strand
CGACATCCACTACCCCGGCACCTATCTCGCCGGCGGCTACGATCGCCTGACCACGGAGCTCGAAGGCCACCAGATCGAGAACGAGGATCTCGTCAATCTGCCCAACTGGCTGCCGCTCGCCATGAAGATGGGCGACGACGATTGGATCATCCCCGACCGGGTGGAGTTTCTCGCCTATCGGCAAGAGCTCAACCTGAGAGACGGCGTGCTCTCGCGCAGCTTGCGCTTTCGCGATTCCGCCGGCCGGGTCACGCGCTGGGACGAGGAGCGGATCGTCTCCATGGACAACCAGCACCTCGCAGCACTCGCCGTGACCGTGACGCCCGAGAACTGGTCGGGACCAGTCACCTTTCGCTCAGGCCTCAATGGTGGCGTGACCAATTGGGGCGTGCCGCGTTACCGCAAGCTCAACGGCCATCACCTCGAGACTGTCGATTGCGGCGTCGATGACGGCACGATCCTCACCCTGCGCAGCCGCATGGTGCAGTCGCGCCGCGAGATCGCGCTCGCCGCGCGGACCCGCGTCGAGATCGATGGCGAGGCGATCGCGCCCACTCGCGCCGACGCGCACGACGATGTGGCGAACGCCGAGTATGATTGCGAAGCCCAAGAGGCCTGCCCAATCCACATCGAGAAGACCGCCGCCTATTTCAACACGAAGGACTTCGCCGCCTCCGAGCCACAGCTGGAGGCGGTGAAGCTCGTCCGCCGCGCAGGCCCCTTCGCGGAGCTCCTGCAAGCGCAAAGCCTCGCGTGGCGTGAGCTCTGGGAGCAGTGCGATATCCGCGTCCGCACCACGCGGGACGGTTCGCAGCTCAAGCTCAGGCTGCACATCTTCCATCTCTTGCAGACGGCCTCGCCCCACTCCATCGGCATGGATGTGGGCGTGCCGCCACGCGGCTGGCATGGCGAGGCCTATCGCGGCCATATCATGTGGGACGAGCTCTTCATCTTCCCCTATCTCAATCTGCGCATGCCGGGAGTGACGCGCGCGCTGCTCAACTATCGCTACCGCCGGCTCGATGAGGCCCGCCGGGCCGCGCGCGACGTGGGCCTCAAAGGGGCGATGTTTCCCTGGCAGAGCGGATCAAACGGACGCGAGGAGAGCCAGCGCATCCACTTGAATCCCATGTCCGGGCGCTGGATCGCCGACAATTCCTGGCGGCAGCGGCATATCGGCGCCGCCATTTGCTACAATGTCTGGCAGTATTTCCAGGCCACCGAGGACTGCGACTTCCTCGTCGACTATGGCGCCGAGCTGTTCTGTGAAATCGCCCGCTTCTGGTCGAGCCTCGCCAAGCGAAGGGACGACGGGCGCTACGACATCGACGGGGTTATGGGGCCCGACGAGTTTCACACCGCCTATCCCGATGCCGATCCTGCCACCCAAGGCGGCCTCAAAAACAACGCCTACACCAACATCATGGTGTCTTGGCTCCTGGTGCGGGTATTCGACGTTCTCGACCTCATCCCCAGCGACAAGCGGCGGCAGCTCTGCGAACGGCTGGACCTCAAGGAGGATGAGTTAGACCGTTGGCGCGACATCAGCTGCAGTCTCGTGATCCCGTTCCACGGAGACGGTATCATCAGCCAGTTTGAGGGCTACGACCGGCTGAAAGAATTTGACTGGGAAGGTTACCGTAAGAAG
>JBGUEF010000630.1:0-1655 GCA_041821485.1 Deltaproteobacteria bacterium | reverse complement strand
GTCCTGGTTGATTCGCTGGATGACCTGGCATTGCGAGGCCCCGATGCCCGCAAGAATGATCCCCACACCGAACACTGCGCTCGTGGAGATGAGCGCGACGCGGACGCGCCTGCTGCGCTCTTTGGCGTCCTCGAGCTCGTATTGGTAGTAACCCGGGCTCGGGGAGACTTGGTTCGGCGAGGTCGTGATGACCACCGCGGGCGGAGGGGCCTCCTGCGCGGCGACCGGACTCACGATCAGCAACGACAGGGTGAGAATCGCGGCGCTCATGACTCGGTGCATGGGCGGAAACTACCGCTTCCTCCCGCTCTGTTCAAGACGGGCCTCGGAATCCTCGTCAGGCTACGGGCGCGTGGAGGGAATCGCAGAGGAAGTCGATCAACAAGCGGACGCGTTCGGGAAGCTGCCTTGTGGAGTACACTAGGTGAATAGGCGGGGCCGGGAGGACCCAGTCTGGGAAGATCCGGGCTAGACGTCCTGCCTTCTCGCCCTCCGCGACGTGAAGCTCCGGCATGAGGCCGATGCCCTGCCCTGCGGCGACGAGCTCGACCATCGCTGTGTAGTCGTCGACGTTGACCCGGCCCGAGACTGTGAGCTCGACGGTTTCGTGGGTCGCGCCGCTGCCCTTCTCCAGGCGAAGGACCTGCGTCCGCCCGCGCTTCCGGTAGAGGACGAACGGATAGGCTTCGAGCCCGGTGATGTCGTCGCAGTCGATGTCGTTCGCGACGTGAGCGGCCAGCTGGAAGTCCGACGGCAGGAGCTTACGCGCGATCAAGTTGGGTTCGGTGACGAGGCCGGCGCGCACCGCGACATCGACGCGCTCCTGCACCAGGTCGACGAAGCGATTGGTGAACACCAGGTCGAGCGAGATGTCCGGGTACCGCTCCATGAAACCCACGAGCTCATGCAACAGAAGCATTCGACCCAGGTCGCTCGGGGCCGTGATGCGGATCGTGCCGCGAGGCTTGGTCGTGCTCTCTTCGATCGTGGCCACCGCGGCGTCCAGCACGTCGACTGCGTCGACCACCGAATCGTAGAAGCGGGTGCCCTCCGGGGTTGGGGTCACGCGGCGGGCGTCCCGGTGCACGAGCTTCGTGTCGAGCTGCTCTTCGAGCCGGGCCAGGCGGCGGCTGACCGTGGACTTGGGCACGCCGAGGTGCCTAGCGGCTGCAGCGAGGCTATTTCGGCGAATCACCTCCACAAACGTTGCGATATTGTCCTTATCTGCCCTCATTTCTCATCGAGAGTTGCTTTTTCGCAACCTTATGTCAATCCGATGCGGTCTGCCGCCCTGGGCCCTTCGGTAACAGAGTCAGCAGATGGACAAAGGGACTTCGAGACGAGGCGTGCTGGCCGCGATCGGCGCCGCCGCGGCAGCCGTAGCGGGCTGGGCCTTCGCCCCGAAGCTGTTTGGCCGTTCTAAGCGGGAGGCGAACATGCAAACGGCAACTCAAACGACACCGACGCCGCGGGCGCTCCAGGGGGTCTTTGCACCTGGGCCCGAGCACTGGGTCGGTGATGGCTTCTACGTCAAGACGGTCTTCTGGCCGCAGCTCGGTGCCGAGATGTTGAGCCCGTTCCTCCTGCTCGACCACGGGGCACGCAAGCACTTCGATCCTTCGCCCTGGAGGCGCGGCGTGGGCGAGCATCCGCAC
>JBGUEF010000629.1:0-1661 GCA_041821485.1 Deltaproteobacteria bacterium | reverse complement strand
GGTAGCCCTCGTACCGATCCCAGTCATCTTCGCTTGAGACGATGGTATGGAGAAGACGCAATCCCAGCCCGAGCCCTGTCTGGATGTTCCCCAGATGCGTGCCGAAGCTCGATTCGGTCAGTTCCGCGGCTTCGAGATGATCTGCGGAAGGAGCGCTCCGCCAGAAGGGCTCTCCGACTACCACCAGCCCGTCTGGTTTGGCCCAAGTGGAGAGCGCACGAAGCGTCCCCTCCAGTCCGCCCCAGATCCACGAGGCGCCTAGGCAGACCGCGCCGTCGAAGGACGATGGCTTCCCGCCGTACTCGCTCCCATTCGACTCCACGATCTCGATTGCGGACTCAAGGCCCGCTGCCTTGACCTTCGCACGAGCATCCGCAACGAAATAGGGAGAGATGTCGACGCCGACCGCGCTGCACTTCCATCGTCTGGCGGTGCGTACCAGGAACTCGGCCTTGCCACATGCGATATCGAGAACCCGAGCCTCGTCCGGCAGAGCCAAGAGTGCGACCAGTTCATCGACTTTGGCTTCGCTTAGCGGATTGCAGAAGAGGTGCTGCTCATGCCCGACGGCAAAGTATTTCCAGAGGTCCATGAGCTTTCCCCGCTGTCCAACTCATAGTGGATTGCCCCAGGGTACTCGAAACCGTTCCAAGCCTTGCCTTACATCCGCCGTCAGTCCTCAGGGAACCCGATGCGGCGGAATTCTCACTCGCAGGGATCGAGGCGCAGGGTGATCGTGTGGGGACCGGGGCCGTCGCCGAACATGCCGAGAACGCCGCCGAGTCGCTGCACGGCGTACTTCTCCTGGCGCAGATCGAAGGTCCGCTGATTCGCGGCGGTATCCTCGACGATCCGAGGGATCACGCAGCGCGTCTCCCCGGCCCGCAGCAGCTCGAGCTTCTTTCCGTCGATGGCGTTCTCGTCCGCCTTGGAGCGCGGCATTGAGACCCACTCGACTCCCTCGTGATCGACGATCCACAGACGCAGGTTCGCATGTTCGGTGTAGAGGACGACGACCTCTTCGAGCTCCGCGAGCGCGCCGTAGAGTGCGAAGAACAGCACGAGCGGCGACGCCGCGTACGCCACGACCCGCGCGATCACGGGCGTGCCGCGGACGAGCAGCACCGCGGAGACCGCGAAGCACACGAGGCCGCCCACGAGGCCTCGCCCAGGGATTCCGTAGGGGCCCGCGTGCTGGAGGGGGACGAGGAAGGCGGCGGCGCCCGCGAGCAGCGTCAACACGCCCACGAAGGTTGCCGCGGTGGCTCGCGGCTTCGTGCTGTTCATGGAGAGACTCCTATCACGGCGCCCGTGGTCACACCAGTCTCGCACACGCGAACGCTCTGCTCGCGGTCTCCGGTGCGGAAGCGGTGACCAGCACAATGGGAAGGCCCAGCACAGAGACGAGGGCCTCGACGCCCTGGAGGGCGACCCAAGCGTACGTCCTCGGCCTACCCCGTTTTGATCGCGACCTGATTTTCCGGGAAGGCCCTCCGATTCATCGGCACGCACTCGGTCTCCACCGTAATCAGTATCCACCCATTCCTTGCGCGCAGGTTGAAGGTAGCGTCGGTGGGACTATCACCCCCAAATACATAACCGAGGCCACATAAAGTGGCCTCGGTTACTCACAGAGTATCTTATTATGTGCTCGACCTTTC
>JBGUEF010000628.1:0-1672 GCA_041821485.1 Deltaproteobacteria bacterium | reverse complement strand
GGGAGAGGGAGAACGCGTACATCCAACGCCGGTCCTGAAAGACGTCGACCAACACCGGGCCGCGGCCGCCCAGTTGCTCCCACTGGACCTCGATGCGCCCATCGGTCGCCGATGCACGCGCTACGACGCCGCCGGGCACGACGGGCAGCCGTACCTCCCGGGCGGCGACGATAACGCCATCTTTGCCAAGCGCCTCGACCTCGACCCGCCCTTCGCTGCCCGCGACCACGACTGGGAATCGAGCGAACCCGTTCGAGGGCCGAACGCTGCTCGACTCGACCCGAGCTCCGGCAATGGGCCGTAGCCGCACGGCTTCCACTTGCTCGCCTACCCAGACCGAGAGCCAACAACGAAGATCGGGGACGCAGGCTCCCTCCTCCACACGCGGGTCGAGCGCAGTAGCCTCGCGTCCCGAGTCGACGCCGCGAATCGGCCCCAGCTCATAGGCCTGAAACGCGTTTACGGCGCGGCCTTTCGGCAGACGCGACTCGATGGACTCCCGCACGTAGAGGGTTCGCTCGACGGAAACCTCACGGCCATCGATCTCGGAGAGCGCAACCAAGGTGACCACTTCGTCGAGCCCGGCAGGGACCTGCAGGTGCCCTTCCCTCCCCTGCACGAGTGACCTCTCCAACTCGGTCCTCGCGAGCACCATGCCGCCCGCGTTGCGAAGCTCGACCGCGACGGCCGGAGCGTCGATCATGATGTACCCATCCTCGTCTTCGTCGACCTGCCATGCGCGAAGTCCGATCGTCGTTCCGGGCCGCGCGACCACCGGTGCGCTCAGGCGAAGATCGGGAACCAACGGCGGAGCGCCGGCCATCCAAAGCGCCGCGAGGATGATCGCGACGAGCAACGGTGACATTCGGATCGCCCAAGCAAAACGTTCGAATTGTCGATCCGGCGCGTTCATGGGGATGGACAAGTTCGAGATGTTACCTTAGGAACGGTTGGAGTATAGAGCGCGAATGGGAGCCACCGCCGAACACGACGTCGAGCAACTCCGTGCTCGCTTGAACGACTACATGGCCAAGCATGGCCTCCGGTCGACCGAGCAGCGGCGTCTCGTCACCGAGATGTTTTTCGCTACCTCGGAGCATCTGTCCATCGAGGACTTACTGGACCGCGTCCGCATCGAGGAACCCAAGATCGGGTACGCAACGGTGTACCGCACGCTCAAGCTCCTCAAAGAGTGCGGCCTCGCGTTCGAGCGCCACTTCGGTGACGGCGTGTCCCGCTACGAAGTCGCCTGGGCCAACGAGCACCACGACCATATGATCTGTATCGAATGCGAGAGAATCGTCGAGTTCGAAGACGGAGACATCGAAGAGCTGCAACACAACGTGGCCGCGAGGCTGGGCTTCACCCTCGTGCGCCACAAGCTCGAGCTCTACGGCGTCTGCGCCGACTGCCGCGCCAAGAAATAGGCGCGGCAGGCCGGTCTCGCAGGCTGGTTTAGACGGTGGCGAACGCCTCGTCGGGGATCTCGACGGGGAGCGTGTCGATCGAGCTCAGGCGCCGCGTACGGGCCGGCAAAGTCGAGAGCACGTTGTTGGCGAAGTACTGCGCGGCGAACTTCTTGCCCGTGTAGAACGCGTGGTCTGGATGTGTCGTCGAGGTCTCGGGCAACTTCTTCAATGCGATCGCTGCCTGGTCGAGCAGAAGCCAACCT
>JBGUEF010000627.1:0-1698 GCA_041821485.1 Deltaproteobacteria bacterium | reverse complement strand
CCCTGGTCGCGTCGCGGCAGTTCGAGAAGCGGCCGGACCTCGATGCCATCGATGCCTTCATCACTCTCCAATACGTGCCGGCGCCGCGCACTGCGTTCGAGGGCGTCAAGAAGCTGCCCGCAGGGCACCGCCTCGTCTGCGAAGGCGGCGTGATCCACGACCCTGAGCCCTACTATAGGCTGCGATTCGATCAGCCCCGCGAAGGCGGGGATGTGGAAGAGCTCACCCGCGAGCTTCGCGACATCGTCGAGGACTCCGTTCGCGTGCGCATGGTATCCGACGTCCCCCTCGGGGCGTTCCTTTCGGGCGGCATCGATTCGTCACTCATCGTGGCCTTGATGGCACGCCAGTCATCGCAGCCCGTGAAGACCTTTTCCGTCGGCTTCACGAGCAAGGACCGCAGCGAGCTTCCGTACGCCAAAATGGTCGCCGACCAATACGGAACCGATCACCACGAGATAGTCGTCGAGCCGGACATGACCTCGGTCGTCCCGAAGCTCGTGCGCCACTACGGGGAGCCCTTCGCCGACACCTCGGCGCTGCCCACCTGGTACCTCTGCGAGTACACCCGCACGGGAGTGACGGTTGCCCTGAGCGGCGACGGAGGAGACGAGGCGTTTGCCGGCTACCGCCGATACAAGCACTGCCGCACCGCTCGAAACATACGCCGCCTGCCCTGGCCGCTGCCGCAGCTTCTCGCCAGCGTTCTCACCCACGTGCCCACTCCGCAAGCTCAGGAAGTGCGCGACTACGGCGAGCGCATCATGCAACCGGAATCCGTGCGCTTCCTCGGCCTCACCGCGCCCATTCCGCACAAGGACCGGATGGCGATCTACAGCCCGGCCATGCGCGAACGCTTCGCACGCGACCAGGTGGCCGTGGAGTTCGAGCGCCTGTTCCGGGAGTCGCGCGCGCAGGACGTCGTCAACAGGCTCCTCGACGTCGACATCCAAACCTATCTCACCGATAACATCCTCACCAAGGTGGACATCGCCTCGATGGCCCACTCGCTCGAAGTCCGCTGCCCCCTGGTCGACCAGGAGCTGATGGACTTTGCGGCGTCACTTCCGGGCTCGATGAAGCTTCGAGGGCTCACCACGAAGTTCCTGCTACGCCGGATGTCCGAGGAGCTGCTGCCCAGGCCGATTCTCAAGCGCTCAAAGCAGGGTTTCGGCTTGCCGATCGACCGCTGGATGCGGGAAGACCTTGCCCCACTGTCGCGAGACGTGCTTCTCGATCAGCGGGCACGGGAGCGTGGCATTTTGGATCCGGCCGCCGTGGAAGATATCCTGGCCCGCCAGCAGCGCGGGGAGCCCCGCGGCTTTCAGATCTGGACGATGATGATCCTCGAGCTCTGGTACCGCGAGTGTCTCGAGAACGGCGCACCCAGCACGTAGCGCGGCTGAACAGCGCATTCGTTGCGCGTATTCGTGGGCAGACGCAAGGACTGCACGCATCTGGCTTCGTGCCCCACGGACTTGCGCCGTTTCGACAGTGATTTCGTGCTGAGCAGGCCTTGGCACGCCATTTGCTCTTTGGACGCCTGGGAGGTTCTCATGCTTCGCAATTCAATCCTTGCAGGGTTCATGGTGCTCGCCTTCACCGCGATGGTTTACGTGGGCTGCAGCAGTAGCGAGAACGGTGGTGACGGTGACGGAGGTGACGGAGGTGACGCTCTGACGGCAATGAGCTTTGATG
>JBGUEF010000626.1:0-1706 GCA_041821485.1 Deltaproteobacteria bacterium | reverse complement strand
GTCGGCGCAATGGGTGAAGACCCGTCACTCGAAGGATACCTTCGGCGGTTTGTGCTCTCGCATCAGGACGAGCTGAGCGAAACCGAGCTTGCGAAGCGTCTCGGAATCAGCCGCAAGACGCTTTGGGAACGCCGCCAACGCATGGGCATCCCGCGGCGCGAGTCCCGACCACCTGAACAGTGAACTTTCGTTTCGGACACGTTTCGATCTGTAGCGCGGTGCTACGAATCGTAACGCTTGCTGCAACGCGTTAGACCGAGATCCGGAGTGGTTCTGCACTGAGCGATCTTGGTACGTGTCTTGCGTATATCTCGGAGCACCAAGGTGTAAGGTGTACCGATGACACTCTCGCAACCCACTCTGGAATCCCGAAAACGCATTACCAATCTGGAGGAGTACCAGAGCCTCTACGACCAAAGCCTCGCCGCGAACGAAGAGTTCTGGCGCACCGAGAGCAACGAGCTCCACTGGTTCTACGAACCGCACGAGGTGTTCGAAGAACACGGACCAGGCGAGTTCGTCTGGTTCGCGGGCGGCCGCCTCAACGCCTCGGTCAACTGCGTCGACCGGCACGCTGCAAAAGACCCCGAAAAGACAGCAATTATCTTCGTCAAGGACGAGCCTGGCGAGTACGAGCACATCTCCTTCGGGGACCTCAAGACCGCAGTCGGCCGCGTCGCCAACGCGTTGAAAGCGCTGGGCGTGCGAAAAGGCGACCGGGTCTGCATCTACCTGCCCATGATTCCCGAGCTCGCCTACACGATGCTCGCCTGTGCTCGAATCGGCGCAGTGCACTCGATCGTGTTCGGCGGCTTCAGCGCCGAGGCGCTTCGTGACCGCATCATCGACGCGGAAGCCAAGCTGGTCGTTACCGCGAACGAAGGTCTGCGCGGCGGGAAGCGCATTCCGCTCAAGAGCATCACCGACAATGCAGTCGAGGGCCTCGCCGTCGTCGAGAAGGTCTTGGTCGTCAAACGCACCGACACCGAAGTCAAGATGGAGGAAGGTCGAGACGTCTGGATGCACGAGGCGATGGCCGAGCAGCGCGTCACCTGTCCTGCGGAGTGGATGGCCTCCGAAGACCCGCTCTTCATTCTCTACACCTCGGGCTCGACCGGCCAGCCCAAAGGTTTGGTACACACGACGGGGGGCTTCCTCACGTACACCGCATCGACGTTCAAGTACGTCTTCGACATCGGTCCTGACGATATCCACTTCTGCGCCGCGGACATCGGTTGGATCACGGGCCACAGCTACATCGTTTACGGGCCGCTAGCGAACGGCGTCACCACCGTCATGTTCGAATCGACCCCGACATACCCGACCGCAAGTAGGTATTGGAACGTCGTCGACGACATCGGCGCGACGACTCTCTATACCTCGCCCACCGCGCTCCGGGCCCTCATGCGAGAGGGTTCGGAGCCGGTTAAGGGCTCCAGTCGGAAGTCGTTGCGCGTGCTCGGCACGGTGGGCGAGCCGATCAACCCCGAGGTGTGGCGCTGGTACAGCGAGGTGGTCGGCAATGGAGAGGTGCCGATCGTCGATACCTGGTGGCAGACCGAAACCGGCGGCATCATGATCGCCAACTTCCGCGCGGAAGAGGTGCGCCCGGGATCGATGGGTCGGCCGCTTCCCGGCATCGAGGCGACGCTGCTCAGCCGTACTCCGGAGGGCGAACTCGTTCTCGACGACGACGGACGGCCAAT
>JBGUEF010000625.1:0-1707 GCA_041821485.1 Deltaproteobacteria bacterium | reverse complement strand
CCACCGCGGAGCTCATCGGCCGCCTGGGTGAGTTGCTCGAGTCGCACGACGGATTGGTCGTCACCGACTTCGGCTATGGTCTTTTTGGGAGCACTCTCTCGGAAGCCATCTCCGAGCTCGCCGCGACGGCTGGGAAGCCGTACTTCGCCGATGTCAGCACTAATGGTCAGGCGAACATTCTGAAATTCCGCGGCCCTCAGCTCGCCACGCCCACGGAGGACGAGCTCCGCTTTGCGCTGGCCGATGCAGAAAGCGGCATCTCGAATCTCGCGAGTCGCTACTACGCGGCAAGTGAAGCCAAGGGCCTGATCGTCACGATGGGACGCCGAGGCTCCCTTGCGTTCGAGCCGCCGAGCAAGAAGGGGCTGCGACTACGAACGGACTACTTGCCGGCTTTGGAGGTGAATGAGGTGGACGCGGTCGGAGCCGGCGATGTGTTTCTCACCGGCGCGAGCCTCGCGCAGCTCGCGGGTGAGCCCATGCCCGTTGGAATGTACGTTGGCAGCTCGCTCGCATCGATTGCCGCTGGCGTTCTCGGCAACGAAGGGGCGCCCCTCCCCGACGTCTACGACTTCTTCGAGCAGCGCGTGGAGCTCGCGGGCGAATGAGCTCGCCCCGTAGCATGCCCAGGCAACGGGTCTTCGTGGGGCTCGGCTTCGCGCTGTCGGGAATCGCCCTGTACTACTTCCTGAGGCGGGTCGACGGACAGCATCTGTTGGCCGCTCTCGGCTCTGCCAACCTGTGGATTCTATCGCTCTGTGTGTTGACCAAGGGAGCTGTCTTGTCTCTCAACGCCACACGAACCCGGATCCTCCTCCTTCCACTTCGCCGTTACCGGTTCTCCGAGTCCTTCCTCGCGTGGCTTTCAGGTTACGTCACCGACAATCTGCTTCCCTTTCGTCTAGGCGAGCTCGTCCGCATCGACCTACTCGCTCGCGCCGGTCGAATCTCCCGTAGCTCGACGGCCGCCGTCGTCGGCCTCGACCGGCTGGTCGACTTGATGTCGCTCCTGATGCTGGCGGCAATCGCGGCACCGTTGCTCGCGATCGATCTCGGTCGCGCCGACCGACTTCTGATGATAGCGAGCATCGTTTTTGCATGTCTGGCCATGGCGGTTTGGCTTGCAACCCATCCCTCGGCGATATCCCGCGTCGTGGCCGTGCTGGTCCGACCGTTGAGCGCAACGGCCCAGGATTGGCTGGTCGACAAGGCGCAGCGATTCTCGGAAGGACTCGGGGCCCTGCGATCTCGAAGCATGATCCTCTCCGTGATCGGCATCACTCTCGTGACACGCGCGATTGGACTGCTGACGATCCAGTGTTGGCTGTGGGCGTTCGGCTTGTCGCTCCCGCTCTATGCGCCCGTGGTCGTCCTTCTGTTCATCTCGGCCGGCGTGATGATCCCGTCGTCCCCAGGGTTCATTGGCACCTTTCACGTCGCTTGCGCTTACGCGCTCGAGCTCATGGGTGCGGCGCCCGAAGTTGCTGCATCCGTCGCGATCGCTGGACATTTCATGGCAACGGTGCCCTGGACCATCGCCGGCCTGTTCGTGACCCTTCCGGGGATCCGACGTGTTTGGAGGCAGGAACGCCAGTCGCTTCGACCCGTCGAGCAAGTGGCGAGCACCTAGCGCCGATGGGCGCCCGAGCTCTCAAAGGCTGTCATAGTACTCGCGAGCGTCCTTGGCGGTCCGCTTGAGGCCTTCAC
>JBGUEF010000624.1:0-1719 GCA_041821485.1 Deltaproteobacteria bacterium | reverse complement strand
GCTCGAAGCCGGAACTCTTGATCGCCTGGGCGCTTGCAGCGATGGCGAGTTGGATGAAGCGCGCCGCCTCACGCAAGCGTCGCTTGGGCATGTACTGCAAGGGATCGAAGTCCGAGCACTCCCCGGCAATCTGCGATGCGAAGTCGGTCGCATCGAAGCCTTCGATACGCGCGACGCCGCTCCGCCCCTCGGAAACGTTCTTCCAAGTGGTCGCGACGTCCGCGCCACAGGGGCTCACGGTGCCCACACTCGTAATGACTACTCGTCGCATCAGCCCGCCCGGTCAGGGACGCACAGTGGGCTGCTAGCCCTTCTGCGCCTTGATGTACTCGATTGCATCACGGACGGTTTTGATTTTCTCCGTGTCCTCGTCCGGAATCTCAATCTCGAATTGCTCTTCGAGCGCCAGGACCACCTCGACGACTGCTAGTGAGTCGGCTTTGAGATCCTCGATGAAGTCTTGCTCTTCTTGAATGTCGGCCCCGTCGACGTCGAGCTTGTCCGACACGATTTCTTTGACCTTCGCAGCGATGTCCATCTGTTTCCTCCGTCACGCACGCGCTAGACGTGCATGCCTCCGTTGACCCGGACTACCTGCCCGGTGATATAGCTTGCTTCTTCGCTCGCTAGAAATACTACTGCGGCCGCGACCTCCTCGGGGCGGCCAATTCGCCCAAGCGGCGTCTGGTCGATGATGCCCTGCTTCCCCGCATCCGACAGATCCGCAGTCATATCGGTCTCGATGAATCCCGGGGCGACGGCATTCACTGTGATTCCCCTGGACGCGTACTCGCGGGCCAGCGTGCGCGTCAGGCCCAAAAGCGCAGCCTTCGACGAGGAATAGACCGCCTGGCCGGGGTTTCCGGACTCGGCCACCACGCTCGAAAGATTGATGACGCGCCCCCAGCGCTTCTTCATCATCGGACGGATGCAGGCCTTTGCGCAGTAAATCGGTCCGTTCACGTTGGTGGCCCAGGTCATGTCGAGGTCCTTCGGTGATACCCTCAACAACAGTTGATCGATCGAGATTCCCGCATTGTTGACGAGGATGTCGATACCCCCATGCCGCTCGATCGCCGCCTTGAGGCCGCGATCCACAGAGTCTGGGTCAGCGACGTCAAAACAGACGAGCTCGGCCTGCCCACCAGCCTCTTCGATGAGGCTCAGCGTTTGCTTCGCAGCCTCCTCGTTGGATCGGTAGTTGACGAGGACGAACGCACCGGCTTCGGCTAGCGCGATGCTGGTCGCACGGCCGATGCCACGCGACCCTCCGGTCACGACGGCGATTTTCCCCGCCAGATCGAACACGACCTATTCGATCTCTTCGGCAGCGCCCTTGCTGACCTGGCGACCCTTGTAGAAGCCACAAGCCGGGCAGGCCCGGTGCGGAAGCATCACATCGCCACAGTTCGGGCATGGGATCACGTTCGGGGCGGTGACTTTGTCATGATTGGCGCGCCGTTGGTCGCGCTTCATCGAGCTGGTTCTGCGTTTCGGTACTGCCACGGGATCATTCCTCGTTCTTCGTAAGTGCTTCTTTGAGTTTGAGTAGGGGGGCGAAACGCGCGTCAGGCGCCGACCCTCCAAAGACCTCCTCAGGAGGTCGAAGATGCTCCGGAACGGCGATTCCCTCGCAACTCTCCGAGCAAAGTGGCTTCATCGGCGCTTCGAGCAACAAGAGCTCGCGCACCATCGGGTCCAACACCACTTCACTGCCGC
>JBGUEF010000623.1:0-1724 GCA_041821485.1 Deltaproteobacteria bacterium | reverse complement strand
CCTCTTTCGAGCGAATTTGCGGAGCGGCTACACGAGGCCTGTCAGCGCGCGGCGGACCGAGAGCCAAAGGCGCCGCACGCGCCTGAGACCTTCGGCATCGATGTCGACGAGATCACCGGTCCGCTTCGCCCGATGATGGAAGAGCTCGGCATCTGGAAGCCCCTCGAGGCGACCTCTGAGGGCCGACGAACCTGAGCCTCGTCCTTGCCAGGGATCGCCTGGCATTCCACCATCGTGCCTATGGCAGCTTCAAACAATCGACGTTGGCTCGTGATCGGTCTAGTCGTGACGCTCGGCCTGATGCTCGCTGCCGTGTGGCCACGAGGGGGCTCCGAAGACGGCGCTGACAGTGATGCAGGTGACTCCGACTCGTCCGCAGTGGCCGAAAAGGACACCTTGCCGCGCACCCTCCCGGCAGAACCGCCGGACGGCGGCGCCAAAGGCCGGCGGATCACGCCCGATTGCAAGCCCGTCGAGGAGTCGTTGAAATACGAAGACTTCGTCGGCAGTCGAGCACTCGCCATCTTGAGTTGGAACGGGATGTCGGAGCGGGCAGCGAACCTCAAAATTCCCGTCCACGTCGTCGCCATCGAGGACGGCTCGGTCGGCGTGCGATTCATGCAGTTCCCAATGAGGGAGCAGTACCTCGGCATCTGGCTCGGGAGCGGTCACATCGAATCCGGACCCAAGGACGTGTTTCTGCTCGACCCATGCTCCGCCACCATCGTGGAGTGGCCGGAAATGGAGCGAGGCGGGGACGGCGACGAAGAAGCGACCGGCGATTACTGATTGAGCAAGACCGGCTCAACCCTGACGGGCACCCCGTGCACGACCGCGTTTCCGGTGAGCTCATCCATCACTTCTTGGTTCGTGATGTCGTTCATGCTCGCGCCTGGATGGGCATTGGCCACCGCGCGGCGTGTGCCCGGGCGGTTGTGGCCCCAGAGTGGGGGCATGCAGACGACGCCTGGCATGACCGTGTCGGTGATCTCGGCGGGAAGCTGAATCGACCCCGCTGCCGAGCTGACCACGACGCCGCCGCCATCCTCGATTCCGCGCGCACTCGCGTCGTCCGGATGGATGAACAAGGTGCAGGTGTCCTTGCCTTTCACGAGGCGCTGGCTGTTGTGCATCCAGCCAAGGGTTCGCCTCTGGAGGCGACCAACGATCACCATGTCGAACTCGGAGGCTGCTTCGGGTTGCCGGCTCAGCCAGCGCTTCTTGAGACGCGGCATGTCCGCGACGATGACCTCGGGCGCGAGATGGATCTTCTTGTCCTTGTGGAACAGTCGCTTGGGTAAAGAGCGCTTGTGCTCGCCGAGAAAGATTCCGTGCGGGTGCTGCCGTAGCTTCTTCAGACTGAGCCCTTCTTTGTTGAATGGGTTCAAGCCGGCTCCGTACGGCCCGAAGCGCAGACCGAGGTCCAGTATGAGCTCGGGCGTCAGCCACTTTTGGAGGAGTCCGCCTACGATTCTTGCGAACGTCTTCTTGATGGGGTTGCGCGTACGTTTGACGACGAGGCGCTTCAGCACCTCTCCCATGATCTCGAAATCGCTGTACCCCGGTGCCTCCGGCTCGAAGAGCGGCGGGTTGTACGCCGTCCAGTTGATGGTGTCGTAGGTGTGGTAGAAGAGGTCGTAGTGACTCTTTTCGAACGGGCCGACCGCCGGCAAGATGATATCCGCGTGGCGGGTCGTCTCGTTGATGTAGAAGTCGATCGCCAC
>JBGUEF010000622.1:0-1745 GCA_041821485.1 Deltaproteobacteria bacterium | reverse complement strand
GCGGCTCAGCGGGCCGTTGTCGCAAGTCTTGTCGGACGTCGCCTCCGTGTCGGGAGCGAACGCGTCCGAACGTAACGGAAGCAACATCCCCAAGCCCGCAAGCGTCACGAAAGTCGCCGCCACCGCTGTTCCCCTCTTCATGGCTCCAGATTAGCAGGCCGCGGGGCTTGTTCGAATCTGAGGCACATGCTGCCCTTGCGCGGCCCACTCAAGCAACCGCCGCCGTATCCGTACGCCGCCGCACGCCACCCAATGTCCCCTCGAGATACTGCTCCCGAGTCGCCGACCGCTGGAGCTTGCCGCTCGTGGTCTTTGGCAAAGAGCCCGCCTCGATGAGCACCACCTCGGACACCGTGAGGCCGAGGTCGCGCTGAACTGCGCGGACGATGTCCGACTCGATGGTTTCCGGATCGCCCTCACGGGACTCGGCGACCACGACGATTCGCTCCGTGAGGTCGCCCGAAACTGAGAACGCGGCCACGTTGCCCATGCGCACGCCATCGACGCGCCCCGCCGCGACTTCGATCGGAGTCGGATCGAAGTTGCGGCCGCGGACGATGATGGTGTCTTTCAAACGACCCGTGACGTAGAGTTCGCCCTCCGACATGTAGCCGAGGTCTCCCGTCTTGACGCCACCGTCGACGAAGACGCGGTTCGTCTCCTCTTCGTCGTCCCAGTAACCGCCCGTCACGCTGGGCCCCTCCACGAAAACCTCACCGACTCGACGTTCGGGAAGTGGTTCCCCGTTTTCACCGAGTATCGAAACTTGATGGCGGGGTAGGGGGCGTCCGCACGACACCACCGGAATGCGGTGTTCGAGACGATGGATTCCTGACGTATCGTCGCGGGTCGGTTCGGATTCGAGTTCGAACTGGTCCACCTCGAGCTCGTCTTCCATCCCCGCGAACGTGACTGCCAGTGTGGTTTCGGCCAAGCCGTAGCACGACAGAAACGCACGGCGTTTCAAACCCGCCTCGCCAAAACGCTCGAAGAAACTGTTGATGGCATCGGGCTGGATCGGCTCCGCACCGCACCCGAGCACGCGCACTGCGGACAGGTCCAGTCCCTCGGTCGACGGCGTGCGCCGCGCAGTCAAGGCATAGCCGAAGTTGGGCGCAAACGAGATGGTTCCCCGGTCTTCCGACAGTGTTCTGACCCACACTTCCGGTCGCTTCAGGAAGTCGAGCGTGGAGATGAACGTGATGGGCGTGCGCGTGACGAGCGGAGACATCACGAACCCAATCAAGCCCATGTCGTGGTAGAGCGGCAGCCAACTCACTCCGCGGTCTTCAGAGCTCGCGCGCAATCCGTCCACCATGATCGCGTGCGCGTTCGCCCAGAGACTTCCGTGCGTCACACGAACACCGCGAGGCGCGGACGTGCTGCCGGAGGTGAACTGAAGGAACACGACTTGGTCATCGCTAACGGCGCCGCAGGTCAGCTCCCCAGCTTCGGGCAGCTCAGCAATCGAGACCACTTCGCGCATTGACGGAACCTCGTCCCGAAGAGAGCGGAGCGTGTAGGCGATGGGTGGGTCGGCGAGCAGCAGGCTCGCCCGGCTCCGCTCCCACTCTTGGTTCTGCCCGGTGATGAAGAACGTCATGTCGGTGGGCCAGTCGATTTCGCGGACCAGGGCCTGGTCGAGCGCCGCCACCGCGCCCCCCAGGGAGCCCGTGCCGAGATTGGCAGACAGCACCGCCACCCGGCGCCCGTCGATCCGCCGCACTTCGGAAGGACCCTCGGCG
>JBGUEF010000621.1:0-1747 GCA_041821485.1 Deltaproteobacteria bacterium | reverse complement strand
TCTCATTGAACGAGATCACAGCCGCCTTGACCGCACAAGAGGCCGGAAAAGCCCAGGGCAAGCTCGCAGTCACCGTCGCGTCGCCCTGAGACGCCCCGAACGAGGCGACTAGGTTGTGGATCCAATCATATGCATCATGGCGCGCCCCATGAGCTCTGCGAGCGCTTGGCCCTGCCCGGGGTTGGGACCGGACAGCTCCAGGTGCTGCCTTGCGAGCTCTTCGGGCGACATCTGTCCGTCGGCGACCGCGATCATTGGCTCGTAGCTCGTGGTCAGCGTTGCTTCTGGATTACTAGCCTTGCCCGCCTTCACGTCGACGACGCCGCGATCGACGGTGAACGTGAAGGGCTCGCCATCGACGACGAGCTCGGCACGTAGGCTCATGCTGGGATCGACCACACGCTGACATGCGACACGGAGCGTGACTGCGATCGTTCGCAGATTGCCGGGGCGCTTGATCTCCTCGTCCGGGGGAAACTGGGCTCCAAACATCGCAAGCTCGAACAGCAGATTTCCGGTGCGTGTTCCAACCTCGGTGAGCTCGTAGACGGTCGTCCCGTACTCGGCATCGCGTCGCCGGATTAGCCCGTCGTCCTCCAGTTGTCGAAGCCGGTTGGTCAGCAGGTTGGAAGCGATGCCCGGTAGGGTTTGGAGGTCCGAGAACCTCGCGGGCCCCGCGTGAAGGTCTCGAAGGATGAGCAGTGTCCATCGATCTCCAACACGGTCGAGCGCGCGGGCGATCGGGCAAAGCAGGCGATAGCGACGGGCTTGGGTCATGGCTGCGCGTTGTCTCACAGGCTTTCTTGATTTTCTAAAGTAACTCACTTGCAATTCAACCGTAAGAACTTTATAAAATAAAGCAACTGTCAAAAAACAACAGAATTACAGGAGTTTTCAGATGCCCAAAACAAAGCCTACCATTCTCGTAACCTCGGGAGCCGGCAACACCGGCCGCCCTGTGGCCCAGGACCTCCTTCGTTCCGGGTTCCCGGTCCGGGCCATGGTCCGCCGCGAAGACCCGCGTGCCCAGCACCTCCGCGAGCTCGGCGCCGAGGTCGTCGTCGGCAATCTCTTCGACGTTCGGGACCTCCGTCGCGCGATGGAGGGCGTGCAGCGCGCATACTTCGTAGCGCCACACGGTGCGAACGGACTGCACGCCTCGATGGCGTTCGCGGTTGCCGCCGAGGAAGCGAAGCTTGAGACCGTTACGACCTTGACACAGTGGCTGGTGCATCCGGGTCACCCCTCTCTCGCGACGCGTGAGCTTTGGCTCGCCGATCAGATCACGCCATGGATGCCAAACGTGGACGTGGTCCAGATCACGCCCGGTTGGTTCGCGTGGACCTATTTCCTCGTGCTCGACGTGATCGCGCAGCTCGGTGTGTTTCCGATGGCGCTCGGGGAGGGCCGCAACGCGCCGCCGTCCAATGAAGACATGGGAGCGGTCGTGGCCGCGACGCTGGCGGACCCCGCACCTCACATCGGAAGAACCTACCGTCCCACGGGTCCCGCTCTTCTCACACCCGAAGAAATCGCAGCGACCTTTGCCAAGGTCCTCGGACGTAAGGTGACGTACTCCCCCTCCTCCGTGGACATGTTCGTCAAGGCCGCCACCGTCGCTCGGTTCCCGGCGTACGACATTTCGCAAGTGCGGCTCTACTTGACCGACTACCAACAGGACGCCTTCGCAGTCGACGCGCCTACCAACGTGGTCCGCGAGCTCACAGGTCGAGAGCCGGAGGACTTC
>JBGUEF010000620.1:0-1763 GCA_041821485.1 Deltaproteobacteria bacterium | reverse complement strand
CGGCTTCAGGCCCAGACGACGCACAATCAAAGGGTGCTCGGCATCGTGGCCTACGAAATTGGGGATACCGTCACCGCGTGCCGTGCGTTCGAGCGTGCTGCGGCGCTCGATCCGTACGACGAGGACAACGTGCGCAACATCGAGCTTTGCGCCGATTCAGCAGGAGCGGCGCCGCCGTGAGGACAACTCGGAGCGTGGGCCATGCGTGAGCTCGCTATCGTTGCGGCGATCACTGCGCTCATGTGCTTGCTGAGCGGCGCCTGGTTCGCTCCGTGGGAGACCCTCTACTATGGCGGCATTTGGGTCGCTCTGGCAGGTTTCGTCGTGGGGGTTCCGACGGGTTTCGTCTATCACGTGCGCCTCTTTCGAGTGCTGAGCCCGCGAGGAGAGCTACCACGAGGATGGTATTGGCGGCCGCTCCGTTTCAACTCCCTTCTTCGCCCCGACGAACGCGCTGGCGTCATGGCCTGGTGCTACACCGGCGCCCTCGGCTTCGCGATCATTTGCATCGGGCTACTGATGATGGGCGCCGGCGTCTCCATGGCGCTGATCCGCGGCGCCTAGACAGCTCCAGCGTCAGAGTTGGGCGACGGTTTGGAGGGTCGCTTTGGACCGGTTGAGTGTGTAGAAATGGATGCCGGGGGCGCCGTTGGCGAGTAGGGCGCGGCATTGTCTTGCTGCGTAGTGTACACCTGCTTCAAGGGCCGCGGCGTCGTCATCGCCGGCGTCGCGGAATGCGGTTTCGAGCTCCGGCGGGATTGTGGTTCCGGGTGACAGCGATGCGATGCGCTGCAGGTTGGTCAGGTTTAGGACGGGCATGATTCCCGGCACGACCGGTACGCGGATGCCTTCTGCGCGGACCTTGTCGACGAAGCTCCAATAGCGGTCGTTGTCGAAGAAGAGCTGCGTGATCAAGAACTCGGCGCCGGCGTCGACTTTGCGCTTGAGGTTGTGGACGTCGGCGTCGAGGCTGGGCGCCTCGTGGTGCTTCTCGGGATAGCAAGCGCCGCCGATGCCTAGCGAGAAGCGCTCCTTGACGAATGCGGCGAGCTCGTCGGCGTGACGGAAGCCACCTTCGACCGGCGTCCAGGCCGTGGCTCCCTTTGGAGGGTCGCCCCGCAGGGCGAGGATGTTGTCGATCCCGTTGGCCTGCATGTGGCGAAGTGTCTCCTCGAGCTCGGCCTCGGTGGTACCCGTGCAGACGAGATGCGCCATTGCGGTGAGCCCAAATTTGTCCTGGAGCTCGATCGCCAGATCCGCGGTGCGTTCGCGTGTCGTTCCGGCTGCCCCGCACGTAATGGAGACGAAGCCCGGTCGGATCTTCCCGAGGCGTTCCACGGCCCGAAACAAAGCCTTGCGCCCGGCTTCGTTCTTAGGCGTGAAGAACTCGAGCGAGAGTACCGGACCCCCCTCGGCCCCGTATAAATCAGCGATACGCATAGGGCGCACTCTATACGGGGAACTTACGCCTGCGGGCAAGACGGCGCGCGCAGAGAAGGAAGAGCAGGAGGAACATCGTGACGGCGGAGGCCTCGGGATTGCCTCTCACCGCGCTGCATCCGCCGCCAGTATCAGTGCCAGCGTCGGTGCCAGCGTCAGCGTCGGGTGGCGCTGCGCCCTCGCGTAGCACCAGGTCCGCGCACTGATAGTAGATGTCGTTGCCTGGTGTCGTGTACGGCGGCTTGTCGTACATCACCTGGATGACCTGAAGCGTGCAATTGTCGCAAGTCACGTTCGGGAGGGTGACGGTCGCCATGTAGCCG
>JBGUEF010000619.1:0-1768 GCA_041821485.1 Deltaproteobacteria bacterium | reverse complement strand
GTAAGAAGATCAGCCAGGGAGCGGAGCGGTTCCACCAGGTGTAGTCCCAGGTCAGAGCATCAACCGCGTTGAGGATATACTCGATGAAGACTGCGAGCGCGCTGAAGAAGACCGCGAAGACCCAACGGTTGGGTACGCCGAGGATCTTCGTTTCCTTGGGCGGGAGCATGACGGTCGTCACGATGCCGAGGATCGCGAACATGAAGCAGATCTCGATGTTCAGACCGATGAGGATCAAGTACGCGGTCTCGCCGGGCGCTGCCCATGCGGGGGCGTAACCACTGAAGTGGAAGATCAACGAGTTCCAGATCTCGTTGAACCAATCCATGCCCCATAGCGCAAGACCCGCGAACACGACGCTGTAGTTCTTGCGGCCGATCTGGTCGTGGTAGATGTAGAGGACGATCACGAGAAGCGGGATCACGTACCACTCGAAATCAGACGGATCGCGAAGGTGGGAGAGTGCCTGTTGTGCAAATTCGGTGGGCATAATCGGGGCTTAGCACCGCCACTCGGGCATCGCCTAGTGCAGAAATTGCGCCTCAAACTCGCTGTCTGGCCGATCTTTTGAATCCCGGGAAAGTGGCGCTATCCTCCGGCGGCGGTGCACGGAGGGTCGAGCGCCAGCTTCAACGTGACGTCATATGCTGCGATTTGTCTCCAATCGATGGTTCTTGTTATGCCTGGCGGTCCTGATCGCCGGAGTGAGTGGTGGTGCGGTCGCCCTCGGCGAGCACGCCGCCACCGAACGGCACGATCGCGTGCAGATGATCGACGGGCAACGGGTGCTGCGAGCCCCCGGACTCGACGGTTGGAACGAACGGCAGAAAAGCCCGAAGAACAACCCAGGCACGACGGGACGCTTCGGGTCGGCGTTTCACTACGACGCCTTCGTCTATGACAAAGCCGCGAGCAGCCCGAAGGTAGCCGGGATCGTTCGCCGAGGCGACGTCGTCAAAGTGGGCGACAAAGTCAGTGGCTCGGGCTGCAAGGATGGCACCTGGTACAAGGCCACCCCGTTTGGCTACGTCTGCACGGCCCTTGGCTTTCACGTGAGCGACACGCCGAGCACCAATCGATACGGGGTACCGCCTGCCAAAGTCAGTAACCACCTTCCCTATACCTATTCACGCGTCATCACCAAGCGCGCGCCACGCTACTACCGCATTCCGACCGTGCAGGAAGAGAAGCAGGCTCGCCGCGCGATGGAGAAGAAGGGCCCGACTCCCGAAGTGGTTTCGTCATTGATGGAGGGTGACTACTTCCTCGCACTGGCCGACAAGGAGACACGGAAAGCAGACGGCGCGGTCTTCTACCGCACGATCCGGGGCCGCTTCGTTCTCGAGACTGACGTCGAGCTCCGCAACCCTGACCCGGTGCGTGGAGAGGAGCTCGGCCGGGATGGTTGGCGGCTGCCGCTGGCCTTCGTCTGGGGTGAGGATCGGGACCTGCTGAACCTGGCGAGCAGCACGCCCCGGGTAAGCGGCAAGGCACAGAAGCATGGCCGGTTCGTGGTCGAAAAAGAGCTGACCAAGGGCGACGTTGCGTACGCGTCTGGCACACCCGGTGCCGTGCGCCGTGACGAGGTGCGGGTAGCGCGTCTGAGCAAGCGACCGAGCGGTGTACCGGCCAATGGGAAGTGGACAAACACTGGTACCGATTTATGCTATGGGGGCGTCTTGGGTACAATCCGACTCTTACGCGTGAATACTTCGAGAAGCGACTTAAACATCGTTTTCCAGAAGCTGATCCAGCATTGCTTTATGAT
>JBGUEF010000618.1:0-1779 GCA_041821485.1 Deltaproteobacteria bacterium | reverse complement strand
GCTGCCGTTTCGTCGCGCGAAGCACGCTCAGGGGCTTGCGGGTGATGGCGGCGACGAGCGTGGCGACTTCCTCTTCCAAGCGATCAACGGAAACGATGCGGCTGATCAAACCGCCTCGGAGCGCCTCATCGGGCCCAAAAGGGCGGCAGCTCAAGACCAAATCGGCCGCCAGCGTGCTGCCCACGAGGCCGATGAGGTGATCCATGCCGCCCCAGGCGAGCGGGATCCCTGCGTCGAGCTCCGGAATCATGAACCGCGCGTCGTCCGCGGCGACGCGGATGTCGCACGCGCCTGCGAGAACCAGGCCACCGCCTACACAGTGACCGCGAATCGCCGCTATCGTGATTTGGGGTAGCTCGGCGATCGCATTGGTTGCGCGCCGGCCTAGATCTGCAGCCTCGTGTGCGTCGGCGCCCGTCAGTAAGGTCAGGAACGCGGGCAAGTCGGCGCCTGCCGAAAAGCACTCGCCCGCACCCTGGAACACGACGACTCTCACCGAGTCGCTCTTCTGGAGATCGGCGCAGGTCTCGATCAAATCGCCCAACAGCCTCGGCGACAGCGCGTTGAGCGTGCTCGGCCGATCGAAAACGACCCGCGCGACCTGCTCTTCTCTGGACACGTTCAAGCCCGACATCGCCGTCGTCCTAGGCGAAGTTACCCGGGCGCTCGACGCAGTAGATCCCGCCAGGGGCTTCGATCAGCGTCGCGCACTGGTTGCAGTGGTTGCAGCCGTTCTTGTACGTCGGGCGATCTTGAGCCCGCTTGGGAAAATCCGGGTCGAAGATCAAGGATCGGCCAAGCTGGATGAAATCGAACCCTGCGCCCATCACCGTGCGAATGCTGTCGTTGGTGCAGACACCGCCGATGTAACAAACGCCGCACTGAACCCGGTCGCGAATCCGTTGGGCGTGCTCGAGGAAATACATTTCCTCGTAGGGGTAGTCTTTGAACATCAACGGTGCGGCAAGACGAATGCCGATCTTCATGAGGCGGCTCTTCTCGTGCTTGATGAGCCCGGGCACCATACTGTCGCCTCGGAACAGGAGCATGGGGTTCATGCTACTCGTGCCGCCGCTGCAGATGATGACATCGAGGCCACCGGCTTCGAGCATGGCTGCGATCTGGATCGAGTCATCGTAGGTGACGCCGCCAGGTACGCCGTCGGTCATGCTGATCTTTCCGAGCAGCGGATAGTCGTCCCCGACGTTCTTGCGGACTTCGGCTAGGACCTCGAGCGCAAACCGCATTCGGTTCTCGAGGCTCCCGCCGTACTCGTCTTTGCGCTTGTTGGTCTTCGGGCTGATGAACTGACTGATCCCGTAGCCGTGGCCGAAGTGGATCTCGATCGCGTCGAACCCGACCGATTTCATGAACCCGGCGGCGCGGCCGATGACCTCGACGCGCTCGCGGATTTGCGGTTTGCTCATTTCGACGATTCTACCGAGGCCGTATGCAAGCCCGAGCGCGTTCGTCCCCTTCGACGGGCCGAGTGGCCGTTTGCCGCTGAACTCGAGGTTCTTGGTGAAGGCCCCGCAGTGACCGAGCTGCCCTGCCACCTTTGCGCCGGTGGCTTGCACGGTGTGGATGAAACGCTCGAGCTCGGGACGAATCCCCTCGTGCATGTACATCATGTGCTCGTGAATGCGCCCGTCGGCCTCGGCAGCGCAGTACGCGATGGTGGTCATCCCAATGCCGCCCTGGCCGAAGCGCTCATGAAAGCTGATCAGCGCTTCACTCGGGATCCCTTCAGGGGACTTCCCTTCGAAAGTTGCGGCTTTG
>JBGUEF010000617.1:0-1804 GCA_041821485.1 Deltaproteobacteria bacterium | reverse complement strand
AGTTTGAGCCAGCAGGCAAGTCCTGATTGCCCAACGTGGGAAGATTGAGGAGATTAGTGATGCACAACCGTTCTAGACCAAGCCGACGCGTCATGAGCCGAACACTTCTACTAGGCGCCCTCGTAGGTGCGTGGACATTCGGCGCAGTGCCAGGTCACGCTACAGCGACGGACGCGCATGCGGAAAACGCCGGGATCTTCACCATGCAGATCCCGGAGGACGGCTCGGATATTGCGGGTGGCCGGGCGGTTATCGTTGTCGACAAACCGATCGAGGAGGTGATTCCGATCGTTCTCGACTACGGCAACTATGTGCAGTTCATGCCCAACTTCACCAAATCCAAGGTGCTCGCGCAACGCGGCAGCCGGGCGATGGTGTACATGGAAGTGAGCGTGGCCAAGGGAATGTACACTCTCTACGGGCAGCTCAACCTCGCGGAGCGTCCCCAAGACGGAGAGTCTCGAGTCGTTGAAGGCCGGCTTCTCGACGGCAACATCGATGCCTTCAACGCCAGCTTCAAGCTCACTCCGGTCGATGGCGGCGCCCGCACCGAAATCGACTTCAAGATCTACGTCGACCCGGATATCCCGCTGCCGTCATCGGTCTTCAGTCGAGAGAACGAACGAGCTGCTGGCCGGACCGTCCGTGCCCTACGCGCGCGAGTTGCCGAAACGCCAGGTGACTCGGTCTGAGCCCTGATGACCCAGCCTGGGAAGTTTGAGGAGTCAATGATGAGCAAGCAGAACTGGACCGCAGAAGAACTTGGTGACCAGACCGGCCGCATCGCCGTCGTGACCGGAGCCAACAGCGGAATCGGCTTCGAGACCGCGCGCATCCTCGCAGCCAAAGGCGCGACCGTCGTGATGGCCTGCCGGAACCTCGAAAAGGCCAATCCCAAAGCCGACGAGATTCGCAGGGCCCATCCAGGAGCAGATGTCGAAGTGATGGAGCTCGACCTTTCGGACCTCGAGTCAGTGCAGCGTTTCACCAACGCGTTTCGAGCCAAGCACTCGCGCCTCGATCTTCTTATCAACAACGCGGGAATCATGGTCCCTCCGTACGGGAAGACAGCGCAGGGGTTCGAGACGCAGTTCGGAGTCAACCACCTTGGACATTTCGCGCTTACGGGATCGCTGCTCGACCTAGTCGTTCAGACTCCAGGTTCGCGCATCGTCACCGTGAGCAGCGTCGCGCACCAGCTGGGTGCAATTCGCTTCTCCGATCTGAACTGGGAGAAGGGGTACAAAGCGCAGGCTGCCTACGGTCAAAGCAAGCTCGCGAACCTCCTGTTCACCTACGAGCTCCAGCGTCGCCTAGCGGCAGCCGGGAAGGACACCCTCGCCGTCGCCGCGCACCCGGGCTGGACTGAAACCAACCTTCAAGAACACGCCAAGGCCGTGAAATTCATGAACCGCTTCTTGGGACAGGAACCTTTGATGGGCGCCCTACCCACTCTCTACGCGGCAACCGAGTCCGACGTGAACGGTGCAGAGTACTACGGCCCGAGTGGCTTCATGGAGATGAACGGGCCACCGAAGAGGGTGAAGTCCAACAGGCGCTCACACGATCAGAACGTCGCCGAGCGATTGTGGAACATCTCCGAAGATCTCACCGGCGTGCGGTTCCAGATCTAGAACGGATGAGTAGCGTCTGAATCCCCCGGCCGATGGGTCCGCGCTGATCGTAGAGGCGCGTGTCGGCAACCCCGGCCCCGGCACGATCTAGATACGTTCGTGCGGCGAGACCAACCCAGTCTCCTTCCGCCGGATGATGTAGCGTCACGGTCAGATCCGGGTTCACGAAC
>JBGUEF010000616.1:0-1808 GCA_041821485.1 Deltaproteobacteria bacterium | reverse complement strand
GCAACGCGCCGTGGACGCGGAGCAAGACAAAGAGAAGTTCGAACAGAAGCTCGAGGCGCGTGAACAGCGTCAGAAGGAGCGCGAACTGCGCTTGAAAGACCGGCCGAAGCAGCGCGCGAAGCCCAAGAAGCGGGGCTGCGCACCGGACGACCCGCTTTGCGGCATCAAGATCGATCAGCTGTAGCGGCGAAGGGACTCTACCGAGCTAGGTAGTCGAGGATGTGCGCGTGGTAGATCTCTGCCCGCACCTCGGAGAAGTGGTCGAGGAAGAGCACAGACAAGCCGAACATGGCCATCGAGAGGCCAATCGCGCGGCCCTTGGGTGTGGGGATGAGTAGGAAGACGAGGCAGCCGGCGAGGATGAGTGCGGACATGCTCCACATTGTCACCGGGTACCACTTGATGAACGCTTCGGTGCGTTCCTTTTCGCTCTCCGCGAAGGCGCGCTCGTCGGCCTGCGCGGCTTCTTCGTAGTTGGGAATGCGCGCCTGGTTAGCGAGGTTCAGATAGATGCCCGTACCGAGGGCGAAGATTCCGACCACGAGCAGCGGCACGAACATGGCGCGGGCCGAGGGTGTGGCCGCCATCTTCCAGTAGGCCACGGCCACCATCAACACGACGAGCCCGAAGAGGCCGAACATCCTGCCCTCGAAAATCTCGCCGCGACACCAGGCGATGGAGTGAGTCACGAAGTCCATTGGCGGACTCTACCTGCCAATCCCCGCTCGAGGCCAAGGTAAGCTGCGCCCTGGGGGTCGCTGCGATCTTTGCAGGGGAAGCGGTTTGGTATCGGGGGGTTAGAGACCCGGAGAGTGTCCCCTGGTGATTGTGAAGTCGCCGGGGTTGCCTAGGGGGGGGCCGTTTAGGATGGGGGCCCATTCGGTTTCGTTTAGGACGTGGAGGCGGGCGAACGCTAGGACGTAGGCGGCTAGGACGGGGATTGCTTCCTCCGTGTCGATGAACTCCGGGCCGCAACCGTCTTCGACGGCATTCGGTCGGAACAGCTCGAGCACTTCCGGCTCGAGGTCGTGACAGATCGTGATGAAGGTGAAGTGGGCACCCTTGGGCATTTCGACCCACAAGTCATCTGGATCGTCGAGGCCCGCCCAGGCGGGCTCCGCGTTCTCTTCCTGCGGCGTCGTCTGGTCGAGGCGCCCGCTCATCAGCATCGTGGGCATCTCAAGGGCCCCGAGCTCGCTGTCGGCGATCAAGACCAGCGCCGGTGCCTGTGGCGCGAGCGCGACGACGCGCGGGTCTCCGAAGCCTGCGCGGTAGGCCGCCTCGACATTCGGGTCGGCGAGGACATCACACTCTTCGCTCATCACTCCCTCGCAATCCGCCTCCATCGCATCGAAATCCACATCGGCACCACCGCCGGCGAAGGTGGTGTAGCCGCCAAAGCTGTGTCCGAACAGGAACACGCGTGAGGTGTCCGCCTTGCCGGCGAGCTCGTCACCGACGAGGCCCGACTCGAACTCGTCGATGATGGCGCTGACATCGATCGGTCGATTGAGGCCTACCAGGGTGAAGGGATCCGCCATCTCGAGCAGCAAATCGAACGCTGTGTTGCCCGTGTGGTTCGGTGCCACGAACACCCATCCATGCGACGCCATCAGCTCACCGTATGGATACGCGAGCAATCCTTCACCTCCATTGCCGTGAGAGTGAACGGTGAATGGCAGGTCGTCGTCATCGATGACCGGCGGTGCATCGAGCGCGTATGGAGAAGGCAGATCGACGATGCCACCCAAGGCATATCGCGCCTTTGCAGCACCTGAGTCGCTCTGTGCTGGATACCAGACTCGCAA
>JBGUEF010000615.1:0-1808 GCA_041821485.1 Deltaproteobacteria bacterium | reverse complement strand
CGTGGTTTGCTTGGATCGACCGGCGGATGACGCCCCTTGCAGCAAAGTGGCCCAGCGCATTGGCGGCTCGGTGCTTCTCGTCGACATCACCGACGAGGACGCTCCTGCGCGGATCGCGAACGAGCTCAAGGAGCGCTTTGGAGGCGTGGACGTCGTCGTGCACAACGCGGGTGTCACACGCGACAAGACTCTTGGCCGCATGAAGCCCGACGCCTGGGACATGGCAGTCGATGTCAACCTCGGCGCTGTGATCCGCATCACCGACCGGCTTCTCGAAGACGAGGTATTGCGACCCGGCGGACGAATCGTTTGCCTGTCCTCGGTGTCCGGAATCGCCGGAAATCGTGGGCAAACGAACTACTCGGCCAGCAAAGCAGGCATCGTCGGCTTCGTCGAAGCGCTCGCACCCCGAGTCGCCAAGAAGGGCATCACCGTCAACGCGATCGCGCCCGGGTTCATCGAAACCCGGCTCACCAGCGCTATGCCGGTTGCGATCCGCGAGGTCGCGCGCCGCATGAGCGCCGTAGGGCAGGGTGGGAAGCCCGAAGACGTCGGCCAGGCGATCACTTTTCTCGCAACCCCAGGCGCCGTGGGCGTGACCGGTGCAACGGTCCGTGTCTGTGGCGGCGCACTCATAGGAGCATGAACATGGCTAGGAAGAAGAGTAGTTGGGGCAAGAAGCAGCGCGCGGTCATCGTCACCGGCGTCCGCACCCCGTTTGTCAAAGCGTTTGGAAAGTTCCTCGAGCTCGACAGCATCGACTTGGCTGACATCGCCGTGAAGTCACTCCTCGAGCGCACCGACCTTCCTCACGAAGAGATCGACAGCATCGTTTGGGGCGGGGTCATCCTGCCGTCGCTTGCGCCGAACATTGCGCGCGAGGTGGCGCTGGACCTACGTCTTCCGGCAAGCGTAGAAGGCATGACATGCACCCGTGCATGCGCCTCGGGGCTCCAAGCCGTGACGCTTGCGGCGGCAGCGATTGAACGCGGCGAGGCCGACGTCGTCATTGCCGGCGGATCCGACTCGACGAGCAACGCGCCGCTCAACCTGCCCCAGAAGGCGGTTCATGCGCTCGCGCCCCTCGCGTTTGGCAAGGCCACGCCTGGGGATTACCTCGGGGTCCTCTCGCAGATGATGCCGATCACGGACATCCTCCCGAAAATGCCCAAAATTGCAGAGCGTACGACCGGTGAGGTCATGGGCGAGTCCGCGGAATCCATGGCCCGCCGGAACGAGATCACGCGCCAGGCGCAGGACCACTTCGCGGAGCGCTCGCACCATCGTGCAGCAGCAGCGATCGCCTCGGGCCGTTTTGATGACGAGGTGACCGCAGTGGAGGCGTCTGGTGGCTGGGTCTACGCGGACAACATCGTGCGCGGAGACACGACTTTGGAAAAGCTCTCGAAGCTCCGCCCGGTGTTTGCAAAGGATGGCACCGTCACCGCCGGCAACGCATCACCGCTGACCGATGGCGCGGCGGCGGTACTGCTGATGAGCGAGGAGAAGGCGCGCGCGCTTGGATACAAGCCGCTCGCTGCGTTCCGCAGTTGGGCGTACGTGGGCGTCGATCCCGCGGACCAGCTTCTGATCGGACCGGCTCTGGCGATGCCGAAGGCACTCGACCGGGCCGGCATGGAGCTCAAGGACATGAGCGTCGTCGACATGCATGAGGCCTTCGCGGCGCAAGTGCTCTCGGTGACCAAGGCCCTCGCGAGCAAGGGCTTCGCCGAAATGCGGCTCGGCAGGAGCCAGCCCGTCGGCGAGATCGACGAGGATAACTTCAACATCTACGGTGGCTCGCTTTC
>JBGUEF010000614.1:0-1810 GCA_041821485.1 Deltaproteobacteria bacterium | reverse complement strand
GGATTCGAAGGGATCATCCACCCCGCCCATGGGCCTGCCGGAGGACGCGAGGCCCGGCGGCTCGTCGCCGGGGCCGTGCGTCGTATCGAGATTGTGGAAGATCGCGTATTTGTCCTCGAAGGTGAGGCGGACGGTCCCGGTCGGCCCATTGCGCTGCTTGGCGATGTTCAGCTCCGCGAGGCGCCGATTCTCGTCCGTGGGGTTGTAGACCTCGTCGCGGTAGATGAAGACGATCACGTCGGCGTCCTGCTCGATGGCGCCGGACTCGCGAAGGTCGGAGAGCTGCGGTCGCTTGTCCTTCACGCCGCGCGACTCGACACCGCGATTGAGCTGCGAGAGCGCGATCACCGGCATCTCGAGCTCCTTGGCGAGCGCTTTCAAGCTTCGGCTGATCTCGCTGATCTCCTGCTCGCGCGAGTCGTTGCGGGACCCTGAGCGCATGAGCTGCAAGTAGTCGACCACGATCAAGCTGAGACCGACCTCGGACTTGAGACGGCGGGCTTTGGCCCGTAGCTCGAGCATCGAGATCGCCGGTGTGTCGTCGATCCAGATCGGCATCTCGCTCAATGTGCCCGCGGCATCCGCGAGCTTCGGCCAGTCGTCCTTCTGCAACTGCCCCGTACGAATGCGGTTGCCATCGACGCGGGCTTCGCTGCCGAGAAGGCGTCGAACCAGCTGCCCTTTGGGCATCTCGAGCGAGAACACCGCAACCGGCGACTTGCTCCTCTCACACGCATGATGCGCAACATTGAGCGCGAATGAGGTCTTACCCATGCCGGGACGCCCTGCGACGATGATGAGATCGCCGGGATGCATACCCGCGGTCATCTTGTCGAGTTGCTTGTAGCCCGTCGGCAGGCCCGTAATCGCCTCGCCGCGATTGGCCGTTTCATGGATTTCCTGAAACGTCCGCATCACGACATCCTTCACGTGCTCGTAAGGATTTCGTGCGCGTTCTCTTCCTACCGCGAAAATCGATGACTCGGACTGATCGAGAAACTCATCGATGGGCCCGTAGTCTCCGTAGCCCCGCGAGACCACCTCGTGACACGCGAGAATGAGCGCCCTGATGACCGATTTCTCCCGGATGATCCGCGCATGCGCCTGGATGTTCGAGACGCTCGGGATGGTGTTGCTGAGCGAGAGCAGATATTCGTCGCCCCCGACGGACCCGAGCTTCCCACTGTGGACCAGCACCTCTCGAAGCGTGACCTGGTCGACCGGTTGGCCGCGGCGAGACAGCTCGGTCATCGCCTCGAAGATTTTGGCGTTGGCCTCGCTGTAGAAGTCCTCGACGGACAGTGTCTCGACGACGATGTTCATCGCCTGGTTCTCGAGGAGGATCCCCCCGAGCACCGCCCGCTCCGCCTCGAGGGCGTTGGGGGGGACCTGTCCGGCTTGTTGCTGTGAACTGATGGCGTCGCTCCCTTGGAGCCTTGGTTCTAGCTCTAACGGCAGCCGAGTGGAAGCGTAACCGCTCCCCGTTATGCCCGAGTCTTGACTTCGAGCTTCACGATCGCGGTCAAGCCATGAGGCAGCTTCACGCCAACCTCATAGCTACCCACCTCTTTGATGATCTGCTCCGGCATGACGAGCTTCTTCTTGTCGACATCGTCGACGCCCTTGGCTTTGAGCCCTTCGAGCACATCGTTCGAGGTGACCGAGCCGAACAGCTTGCCGAGCGACCCGCCGGGACCCGGCGTCGTTCCGGCCTTCATCTCGGCGCGGGTGCGTATGGCGACGAGCGACTTGGTCGTCTCCATCGAATAGATCTGCATCAGCTGGTCGCGCACGACGGCGTCGTCCAGCT
>JBGUEF010000613.1:0-1813 GCA_041821485.1 Deltaproteobacteria bacterium | reverse complement strand
ACGAAAATGACGAATGTCCGGTTTCCCGGACGGGCGATCCAGAGCAAACCCCTGCGCAGCAAGCGCAACTCGCCGTGCCTCTGCGGCTGACAATTGGACGCGTCGCATCAGTGGCCCCGGCCTCTTAGCTGTCGTAGAGCCCATCGGCCATTCGTCCGGCAGCCACGGACAGACGCCGATCCAGCGTCGACGAATACTCGGTCGAGTGAACAGTATCGAGCAGATGCCATTCGCTCTCTTAGCCCATCGGGAGGACGATGAGCGCCGAATTTCGCGGTACTAGATGTCATGTCGCGTAGGGCGCGAGCTGAAAGGGCGTTTGTACCGACTATCAGCTGACTCGACGTATCGACTTCGCACTTTTCATGGTGGAGGCGCTGACCAACGACGAGCTGGTACGGGAAGCGCCGGCTATCGTAGGTCGCCAGACTCGTTCGGCGCTGGCCCACGCGGATGGGTGCTAGGTCCCGCGCTAGTGAATGGTCTCGAGTTGTTGAGTGATTGAAATCCCCATCCGCTCGATATCCGAGAGCAGCTGGACGGGGTCACAGCAGAGTCCCATGAGGTGGATGCCAGGTTGGAGCTCATCTTGAAGCATCTGCTTGATCATTGCGACGGTCGGGACGGCCGTCAGGACGTAGGCATCTTCGTGGAACATGGAGAGCCGAAAGTGGGCCGGCCGATCGTCGCATTGACCATCAGCATCGACCTGCACGACCGTGCCGTAGGGTGGCCGAGCGAACGTCCTCGTGGACCAGCTCAGCAGATGCCCCAGCCACGATGCGGTTTGCCGAGGTGCGATGTTGGAGCTGAGCATCATCAGCGGCGTAACGAGATAGTCGGCGACCCAATTGAAACCCGCAACGAAGAAACCGGTATTCCTCAAGTCCGGCAACAGCTCGGGCAGGCGGCGCAATTCTGGCATCTCTACTGGATAGGCGCGGAGCTTGCCGAAACCATACTCGAACTCGACCATCGGATAGGCCGCATAGTCCAGCTTCTGCCAGCGGCCGTCTTTGTACATCTCGCTCTTGTAGTCACGGAACGACTCGACGAGCTCAGTGACTCCCGAGGTGAAGGGCACGCCGCCCTCGTCACGGATCACGCTTCCGACGATGGCGCTGTGGATTGTATCCATTTGCCGTGACGCATGGCGCACGAGCGCCGCGAGGATTCCCGGATGAAACCCCGCCTGAATGACGAAGCGGCAACCTGCGCGTTCGATCTTCGCTCGAAGCTCGGTCGGCGGATTCAGCAGTTCGTTGGTCATCTGCATGTCGATCCAGTCGGCTCGTCGTTCGAGGCAGGCCTGGATCATCAAAGCGTTGTGCCGTCCGGTGCCCGTGGCGTTCACGAGCAAATCAAAGTCGGTGAGGGCGGCGACATCGATGTTGGCTGCGTCGAGCTCGAGCAACTCCGTTCGACGCGAGAGATCGACCGCACGAAGGCTCGACTGTAGGTCACCGAGCTTGGTTCTGTCTCGGCCGGACAGGATTACGGTCGCGTCGGTACTCGTCAGCAAATACTTGGCCAGTTGGCGACCCGCATAGCCCGTCGCTCCGACCAGCAGAATTCGTTTCGGCGACTCCTCGTGCATCGTTGCGTTCCCTTGGGTGCAATCAGCACCTCCGATCCTACCAGCTCATCACCCTGGCGCCGGTTCTGAAACGATTTCGCGTGGCGTGAAAAATCTGCGCGAAACCTTGGACTCGTGCAACGCCCGTCGTTCCGCTGGAAGTGGGCGCCGACGGGTTCCCGTATGGAACAGGTCTTGCACAACTTTGGAGACGGCGGGAGGAAGTGCCATGACAAG
>JBGUEF010000612.1:0-1816 GCA_041821485.1 Deltaproteobacteria bacterium | reverse complement strand
AGAACGAATACGCAGGTAGCGTACCGTTGGCGCAATCCTTCTGAAATCGTTTGAAGCTTTGGAAGCAGTGCCGGTACTTGTGGTGTCGGAGCGGTGAATGGAGCAGCCAGGTCAAGGAGCTGAGGTGTGACTCCTCCCCGTACACCCGCCATGCATCGCGTCCGAGCTTGTCCGATAGCCGCTCGAAGATCGTCGGCTGGTCGTGGTGCAGCGCCCATTCGGTGGTGGGCTTGTTGACCACCCTGCCCCGCGAGGTCCCGCTGTGCGTAAACGAGCGGTTCGGCCAGGTCGAGCTCGGCACCGAGGAGAACCAGGCGTCCGAGATCGCGAACGACTTCGCAAGCGTGTTCATCACAGGCAGGGCCTCGGGCGGAAAGCAGCTCATGATCTGCTGCAGGAGCTCGGGCGTCACCTCGATGTCGCCGTCCCATTTTTTCGATTCCTCGGCCACCCGGATGTAGTCCTGCACGAAGCCGCGCATGAGGTTCTCGGTGGGGAGCGCCGCCGATGGACCGGCAGGCACGGTGTCGGTTCCGTACACCTGACGGTTGATGTTTGGCTCGTAGAACTCCCCGGAGTTGGGATACGGCGCGAACATGTCCGAGGTTTGTTCCCAGGGCGCCTTGCGAACGCGGTACTCGGTCGGCGGATCGCCACCGTCGTCATTCACCAAATCATCGCGCCCCGCCACGCCCCGGAACACGCGGTCCGTATCCGGGATGAAATGCTTGGGCTGCTCGTTCTCGTACAGATACCCACAAAGATTGTCGAACGAACGGTTCTCCAGCATGAGAACGACCAGGTGGTCAAAACGATCTTGATGGGGACCCTGCATGATTGACGCTTCGCTCACCGCGAAATGTAGCACTCGTACATGCTGTCGTCGCCGACTATGCTGCGTCTGTCGTCAGGGGTTCTTCATGCGTCTGCTCTTCCGCTTGCTGCTCGTCATTCCACTCATGTCGGCTTGCGATCCGCCCACTCCGCCCACTGCCCCGACGCTTCAGGCGTCGAGTCCGAAGCCACTCGCGGAGACTGCGGACGAGGCGCTCGGAACTCGAGAAGATGGTCTAGGTCTGCCCGTCGGTGCGGGGATTCCATCGTTTCATATCCAGGACTTCCGGGGCGAGGCGTTTTCCTCCACCACGATCAACGATGCGGACACGCTGGTCGTGTTCTACCGAGGCGGCTGGTGCCCGTACTGCAACTTCCAGATCCGTGAGCTCAGCCAGTCGCACGACAAGTTCGAGGCCTTGGGGGTGTCGCTGGTTGCGATCAGCGTCGACCGCCCGGACGCTGCTGCGGTCACGCGGAATGCCTACGAGGTGCCGTTTCCCGTGCTCTCCGACCCAGGCTTGAAAGCTCATGAGGCGTTCAACGTCGTGCTTCAGCTCGACGCTGCCGGCGTGGCACGCCTGGCGAAGTACGGGCACGACATCGAGAAATGGTCAGGCAAAGACCACCACAAGATGGCGGTGCCAGCGGTCTTCCTCGTTCGAGACGGCAAGGTTGCCTGGGCTCACGTCGCCCGAGACTACAAGACACGTCCGAGCACCGAGCAACTCCTGACCGTTGCGAAGCAATAGTGAGCGGAACCCCTAGATCGAGCGCGGAATGACTGCGTGGGATTCAAACTCCAATCCCTTGAACCGAAGCACCATCCGCACCTTTCGAGCGAACGGACTAAAGGGGTTGTCGTACAGGGTGAGCATCGCGTGGTCTCGAATGATGCCATTGAGGTCCCGGCTTTGAAACACATGTCCCAAACAGATGGTCAGGCGATCCATGGAGTTTGAGCCCGGCGGGCAACTCTAGC
>JBGUEF010000611.1:0-1830 GCA_041821485.1 Deltaproteobacteria bacterium | reverse complement strand
CTGCGTTCTAGAGTCAAACCGGGCCCGGAACCTCCGTTTGTAGCGAATCGTAGATGGCGCGCCGCCGGGTAAGCGCAGTGTCCCACGGGGGCGGTGGCTTGTCCTGCCGAATGCAATCCCCATCCGTGCGGGAAACCTTGTAGCTAGCTGCAGAGAAACGCGAGGTTGCCCGGCCGCGCTGCGATGATACCGTCGACCACGTAACCTGATGGAGGCGTAGCCGCGCGGATATTCCGGACTTTGGCACGCTCCCATCGAGAGGCTCTGAGTGCCACCGCCGGGACGAGAACCAACAGGACGATGGATTGCGGTCCTCGTCGCTTCGGTCGTGGTTCACTTCGTCGTGCTGTCGACGCTGAGCGCGGTGCCCAGGGCAGCTCCCATTTCACGGTTGAACGCAATCGACGTCACCTTTCGCTTCTTCGAGCCTCCGGCGCCGCAGAAACCAGTGCCGGTTGCGCCGCGAGCAGCATCACGGCGCTCCCGCGCGACCGCCTCACCGGACCGGCCTACCGGAGCTGAACCGAGCGTATCTGCGTCCGAGCGCTCAGAAGCTGCGCCGAGACCAAAGCTCGACCCCGCGAGCGCTGCGCTCGCGTTCGTTCTCTTCCAACAAGCCTCGCGAAGCGAGGCTTCAAAAATCGAGGGTGAGCCCTCGCCCAAGACCGAGGCCGAGGCGCCGAACTACTTCGAAGGCGTCGGCGACAAGCAATACCTGTCTCGTCGCGAACCTCCGAGCCTCCAGCGTCATCGAGATGGGACCTATCGCTACCGAGGCCAAGCATTCAAGGCAATCATCGAAAAGGATGGTTCAGTCGTATTCGACGATGGATATCGCCAGGGCAGCACCCTCAGATTCGACATCACCGACCTCACCATGCGAAGGCGCGGCGAAGACCCATACCGCGTGGAGAAGAACTGGTTCCTCGAGGGAACTGCGGAATTTCGTCAGGAGCTATTCGAACGTCAGAGAGCCAAGCAAACCCTTCTGGCCCTTCGCAAGCTCCGCCGGCGCCTCCTTCACATATCCGAAGACGGAACCTTGAGTGATCGACAGAAGTCCGCATCTGTGATCGCGATGTTCCAAGACACACCAGACGATGACGCTGGCGCCGCGGCGCGTGGCGCAATTGCGGAGTTCGTGGCCGACAGGATGCCGACGATTGATCTGCCGCGCGAAGCTCGGTGAGGTGCTCCCGTGATTTGCGGAGGTGGGAGCGGTGCCCACCGCCCAGACCTTAGGCACGATCGCGCGAAAGGTCTGGGCGAGTTCTAGGCATGCACAGTCGCGAGAGCTGGCGCGCGCGGTCCTGCGGTTACTGCCACGTTCGCAAAAGCAAGCGTAGCGGCTGAACCCAGCGTATTTATCCCGGTTGGTTGGTCGGATCTTTGTCGAAACGCTAGAAGAGCGGACGCGTGTAGAACGCTACGCCGACGAAGATGTCCCAGATGCCGAATTCGATGGTGCTGCGATCGGCTCCTTTGGTTCCTGCTGCGATCAGCTCCGGGAACGAAAAGCCAGCGAAGAGGTCGATGAGGTGCTTGTTTTCCTTTTTCCAAGTGCCACCGGCGCGGAAGCCGATGGGGATCGCAACGCCCTGGATCTCCGTTGGCGCGGGATTGAAGTCCTTGCCCAAGTTCAGGAACTGCACGCCCGTCTCGCCACTGATGAAGGCGCGGCCAGAGAAGTTGTAGTTGACGATCGCGGGAATGCGGATGTCGGCGCGCTTGACTGAACCATCGGCGTTGACTGAACCAAAGGTCCCGCGCACTTCGAGCCCGGTGTCGACGGAAAGCCTGTCGTTGGGCGTGATTCGGAACGGCAAGGCC
>JBGUEF010000610.1:0-1832 GCA_041821485.1 Deltaproteobacteria bacterium | reverse complement strand
CGTTGTGGTCGTGGATCAGTGTCACCGCAGCTTGGAACTTCTTGGCGCTCTCCATGAACTCGACGAAGTCGCGGCCGATGCCCCCATCGACCCAACTGCTAGTGACGACCGGGCCGACCATGCCCGCTTCCAGCAGGTACCCGCCCCTGAGCGGATTCTCGACGTCGCCTGCCTGCGCGCTCAGAGTGGCGCCGACCCAGGCATAGACGTCTTGCTCGTGCTCGCCGAAGACAGCGAGCGACGGATGGCACGCGAAGTTGCGGCCGACCTGGTCGCTGCTGTTCCCCAACTTGTTCCTCTGAAACAGGAGCGGCGTCTGCACCGCACCAGCGGCTACGACGACGAGGCCTGCCTCGACCCGAACCGGCTTCACCTTGCCATTCGCATCGCTGGCAGCCGCATTGACCGCCGTCACGCGGCGATCGCTGATCTCGAAAGTTTCGGCCCGCGTGCCGCTCAGGATCGTAGCTCCGAGCTCGCTTGCCCATGGGAGATACGTCACCAGCATGGACTGCTTGCGATCGGTCTTGCAGCCGGAGATGCAATGGCCGGTGAGCGCACACTCTTTGATGTTGCGCGAGATAGGAGCTGCCGGAATCCCGACCTTCTGCGCGCCCTCGATCAGCAGGCGCCCGTTGTAGTTGACCTCGTGCGGATCGTTCTGGTGCACGGAGAGGTTTCGCTCGACCCGTTCGAAGTAGGGAGCCAGCACCTCGGGCGAGAGGTTGTCGAGTCCGTGCTGCTCTCTCCAATTCTGCAGAACCTGGTCTGGCACGCGGAAGCACGCGGCGGCGTTGACGACGGTCGAACCTCCCACGCACCTTCCCTGAAGGATCGGCAGGTCGCCGGTCGTGTTCACCTGGTTGCCGGCGTCCTGGTAGAGCGTCTCCATCGCAGTTGCGGTGTGCTCCCGGAACTGATCGGACGGAATGTACGGCCCTGCCTCCAGCACGACGACTTTCGCTCCCGAACGCGCCAGCTCATAGGCCGTGACCGCGCCGGCCGCGCCGGAGCCGATGACCACGACGTCCGCGTCGAGGGTTAGACCCGCATCCGGGATCTCGCTCGGCTGCGTCACCTTCAGCACGGGTCTTCCTGGGGTCGGAGCTTTGGGTTCGCTTGCCACCGTGCTCACTAACTCCGGTCCTTGGGCATCGGCGCATTGCCTATGCTCGGAATGCCCCCGGCTTCCGAAACCGGGCCCTGGTAACCAATCGCCCGGCCGGCTTCGATGTCCTTCCAGTATCCGTAACAGACCAGCTTCTTGATGACGGTCGAGATCCCCCGTTGGATCTCCATGCCTTCTTCCCATCGCCGAATGTAAGCGAGCCGCTGCTCGACCGAGAGATGAACGAAACGCGCGAAGTGAAGCCCGATCAGGATCGCTCCGTAGTTGAACAGCTTGAGCCCGATGCGCACCTGCTCGAGGGTCGGAGCATCCATGAGGGCAAACGCATGCTCGATGTTGTCGACCACGGGAACTTCTGACCGCGGCTTGAGCGAGGTGCCCTCGGTCGGCACATAGACCTCCGCAAAGCGCTCCAAGAGCTCACGCTCGTCGGGCGTCAGCGTGACGGAACGACTAGGCCTTACCGCGTCGTCGCTGCACCCGGGGAGAACAAGGACACTGGCACCGCTGAGTATGCTGAGCTTAGTGAAGGTTCGTCGATAGAGCTTATACGGCACGCGCCCCCTGGCGAAGGACTGTACCACGAGGTCGACCGCGACGGCGACCGTGTCAGCGTCAGTGTCAGTGCCAGCGTCAGTGCCAGTGCCAGTGCCAGTGCCAGTGCCAGTGCCAGTGCCAGTGCCAGTGCCAGTGCCAGTGCCAG
>JBGUEF010000609.1:0-1840 GCA_041821485.1 Deltaproteobacteria bacterium | reverse complement strand
GGCCCATCGTTTGGGCGATCGGATTCCGACGCTTCTCCCATTTGGTAGCCGCTGGCGCGACCAGCATCGTGGGGGCGTGCGCCTGGTTGTTGCCGACCGTTCAGGCCAGTGGCGGCCTCGAGCAATGGAGGGCCGCGAACGATGCTCTGGTTCAGGGAGTGTTCCTTCGAGTGAACAGCCCGCTCAGCGCCGACTCCGTCGATGGCTTCGTCCTGCACAGCGCTGCCAGTACCACGCTATGGCTATTTCTTCTGTTGCTGCCTGCAGCGCTGGCGATGCTCGCGCGCCGCGGAAGCCCAAAGGTCAGCGACCCCCCGTACGATGAGGCCCGTGCCGTGGCGTTCTGGACCGTGGCCCCCGCCGCGCTCTTCCATCTGGCAACGTTCATCTCGGAGCCAGGCTACTTGCTAGGCGCCATGCCATCGGTCGTCGCATTGACCGTGGTTGCAGCGAGCGGAATCCCGACCTTAGCGCGGCGCCGGCTCGCATACATGGCCGCCGCGGTCGCACAACTCGTCATCCTAATGCTCCCAACCGCTCCCCATGACGCCCCCATCAGTAAGATCCCCTCCATTCCGGAGCTGGTGGGCAGGGAGGCGATCTACAGAGCGGCGCTCACCCGCATCGGAGAGCAGGTGCCGTGGGACGCGCGGATCCTCTACGTGACCGACTACCCCGACGTCACGTTTAGCCGCCAACTGCCGGTGCACCACCCCGGGCTCCATTCGATGATCATTCATTCGGAGTACTGGCCCATCTTCAATGACACCACGCTCGGCCTCGTAACCCAGAACGACTGGATCCCAGTACCGGGCCCCATCCTGCTGCAATCTGGACCGCCCACGGTTCGAGACGTGCCGTTCGCCTACGACCTCGTCGTCATCGGTCTGGTCGCATCAGCGGACCTTCGTGACGAGCTGCGGAAACACACTGACTGCCACCTCGGTGATGCCGACGAAGAACCGCGAGCTAGCGTGCTGCCTGCCCGGAGTTGCTTCCCCAACGGCATCATCGAAGTCCACGGTCAGGGGATCCGATTCCAGGTACCCGATCCCCCTGCGGCCGGGGCCAAAGAGCCAACACCACGTTGAAAGCAATCACCATGTCTTCCCTTCGCGTTCACTATCTCAACCATGCATCGCTCCTCGTCGAGGTGGGCGGAGTGCGCATGCTGTTCGACCCCTGGCTCGAGGGCACGGCTTTCTCGGGCGGTTGGGGACTCCGGTACGACAACCCGGAGGCAACGAGGATCGCTGCAACGGCCACACACCTCTGGATCTCTCACTGGCATAGCGATCACTTGCATGCGCCCACGCTCGCCAAGATCGCCCAGCTCAACCCCGAGATGGTCGTCCTGGCCAACGTTTCCGCGAACTTCTCGATGGTCGAGCGAATGGCAAGCTTTGGCTTTCGAGATATCCGCCCGATCGGTGAACGAGAGACGCTCGAGCTCAACGGCGAAACGACATGCTGTCGCTATCCCACTGCAGGCATCGACAACATGCTGCACATCGCCTCCGGGTCATGGTCGATCCTGAACTACAATGACTGCAACCTCCCGGCGAAAGCGATTCGATCCCTTCACAAGCACATGGGCCCCATCGACCTGTTGTTCACGAACTACAACCATGCCGGCAAGCTGTTCGACGTCGTCGAGGACGAAACCCGCAAGAACCAGCTCATCGAGGTTCTCAACCTCACCGTCGACACGCTCGAGGCAACGAGGGTCGTCCCGTTTGCCTCCAACCACTACTACCGCGCCGAGGAGAGCGCCAATCAGAACGCGTCGATGCTGGGTTTTGACGACCTCGAGAAGCTCGCCACAGGTGACGAGCGCTAC
>JBGUEF010000608.1:0-1844 GCA_041821485.1 Deltaproteobacteria bacterium | reverse complement strand
CTCGTCATCGGCATCATGATATCGCGGGGTGGGAGGGAGATCGGATCACGGCTCAAGGTCCCGTAGCAAACCATGCGGCCGCCGGGCGCCAAGGTTCGCAACACTTCGGAACCGGTCGCGCCTCCGACGCAGTCGAGGACGTAGTCGACACCCCCGGGCGCGATGCGGTGAACTGCTTCGAGCAGTTCTTCATCTTCGAGCGCAACGACGTACTTGCTGTTTCCTTGCTTCAACCGGTCGGCGCCGGCCCGGCTGCGCACTACGTCGACCACGCGAAAGCCATCGGCACGAGCAAGGTTTCGCACCATCTGAGAGAGCGCGGACCCAGCAGCGGTTTGTAGCAGCACGGCGCCCCGCGGGACTTGCAGCACATGCCTCACCAGCACGAGCGCCGTCAGCGGATTGACGAAGAACGAGCACGCCTGCGCATCGCTGAGCGAGCGAGGCACCGGGAACGCGCGGCGCGCATCGATGAGGGTTTGCTCCTGCCAGGTGCCGTTGGGCGGACCGCTCACCACCGCAACGCGCTTGCCAACCAAACGCTTACCTAGGAGGCCCCCGCCCGACTCTTCGACAACACCGACCCCTTCGACGCCGAGCGAATACGGCGGCCTCGGAAAGACATCAGAGCCAGGACTGTCGGTGGGTCGATCGGCCCCGCGGTTCCAGATCATTCGGGCAAACGAGCGCTCGTAGATTCCGTCCATGTAGTTGAAGTCCCCAGGATTGACCGGTGCCATGCGCATGCGAACGCGCACCTGGCCCGGACCCGGTTTCGGCACTGCGACATCGCGAACCTCCACCGCGCTGGCATCGTCGGAAAACGAATCGATGGTTGCCGACTTCATGGCTCAGTCCCCTTTCGGGCCGCTCAGCCCGCTCGGCATGGTGAACGGCCAGTTGGAATCCACGGTGCCGCCATCGACATGGAGCACCTGGCCCGTCACCCAACTGCCCGCTTGGGAAAGCAGGTACAAGGCTGCGGCGCCAATGTCCTCTACGGTGCCGAGCCGGCGAAGCGGGGTGAGATCCGCCATCTGTTTGGCCAGCGCCTGGTCGGCGGTCACCATCGCGAGCGCGTCGGTCTCTGTCGCCCCAACTGCAATCGCGTTGACGCGCACGTGGGGCGCCCACTCGTGCGCGAGCAAGCGCGTCATGTGCGACATTGCGGCCTTCGCGGTTCCGTACGCCACGAACCCATTCTCGACCCCATGCGAGAGGAACGAGGTGATGTTGACGATCGCCCCGTGCCCGCGCTCCGCCATCGAAGGCGCCAACGCGCGAGACATGTGAAACGCCGTCGTCACGTTGAAGTTGAAGGACTTGTTGAGCTCCTGGTCCGTGCACTGAAGCGCCGGCCCTGGCAGCGTCCCACCAGCGTTGTTCACCAAGAAGTCGACACCCCCAAACTCCGAAAGCGCCCGATCGACGAGCCGGTCGAGCTGCTCAGGAACGAGCACATCGGTAGGCACCACCAACGCCCGCCCGCCGTTCTGCTCTACGATGCCTGCAACCTCTTGAAGGGTATTCTCCCGCCGCGCCGCAAGAACCACGTTCGCCCCGGCCTCTGCCAGCGCAATCGAAATCCCTCGCCCAATCCCGCGGCCCGCACCCGTCACCACAGCAACCCGCCCATCAACCCGAAAGCGATCCAATATCATCAGCGCTCCATCTCCGACACCTACTCTCAGATATTCCCCCACCTTCCGCAACCGCATTGACCACCCCGCTCAGCGCTGGCCCTGCACGAGCGGCTGGTGATATAGGTGGCAGCTCTGGCACGTGGAAGTCCACCTCCATTCCGCATAAGGAAAGCGAAGATGCATCCCTGGCACGACGTCTAC
>JBGUEF010000607.1:0-1844 GCA_041821485.1 Deltaproteobacteria bacterium | reverse complement strand
ATCACGCTCTTCTACGGTGCACAGAGCGGACTCGAGCTTCTCTACATGAACGACGAGAGGGACGACTTCGCTCAGTACTACGACAGCGACACGTTCGAGGCGTTCAAGGCGCTGAGCCCGCGACCGACCTGGGCCGCTCCCATCGACTGGGAAGCTGCGCTCGCCCAGCGCGGCGAGAAGCTGTGGACACTCTTGGGGCAGCCCAACACCTACGTCTATGTGGCCGGGCTCGAGAAGATGCGCGGCGAGCTGGATGTCGCGTTTAGCGAAATCGCCGGCTCCGGGGAGAAGTGGGCACGGCGCAGGGCCGAGCTTGCCGCCGGTGGCCGCTGGGTGGAGCTGCTGTACTAGCGGCGGCGTCGCAATGAATCGCTGGGCTTCACGCTCACGGGATCTCTGGTTGCTTGCAGATGACCACCCGCCAGTTATCGACCCCTGTGTTCCAGGTGACCTCGGGTACACCAACGGTATGGCTGGCGCCGGTATAGAAGCCGAACGTGATCGGTGTGCCATCCTCGAGATTCACTCGTCCCAAAGGGTCTGCGGCGAGTAGGTCTCGCCGAGGAACCAGAAGCTGCCGTCGACCTTTCGTTGATGCCTGTCGAGCGCGGCAATCGCCGTCATGTCCGCCGTGGTCAGTGACAGGTCGCGCGCGGCCCAGTTCTCTGCGATGCGTCCCGGGTTGACCGACTTGGGGATCACGCTCGTTCCGCGAGCGAGCGCCCAGCCGATCAGGACCTGGCCCGGGGTGGCGCCATGGGACTCGGCAATCTGCATGATGGTCGGGTGCTCGGTGAGCAAGATGTCGTCGTCGCGGCCCATCATCGCGGCCGAGTCGGGCGAGCCAAGAGGCGAATACCCGGTGACGGCGATGCCTGCGTCCTTGCATGCGGCGACGAGCGCATCCTGTTGAAGGTACGGATGTAGCTCGATCTGGTTGACCGCGGGCGTTTGACCCGTCGCATCGCCGACCTGTTCGATCTTGCGCTTGCTGAAGTTCGACACGCCGACGTCCCGGGCAAGACCTTGCTCGGAGACCTTCAACATGGCCTCCCAGGTCGATTCCAGCGGGACCTCGGACAAGGGACGGAAGTCTTCAGGGCCGCGCGGCAACTCGATCCCATACCGCAGAGCGACAGGCCAATGGATGAGGTAGAGGTCGAGACAGTCGAGTTGGAGCTTCTTCAGGCTCGTTTCGAGCGCCGGTCGAACGTACTCAGAGGCATGGGAGTCGTTCCACAGCTTGCTGGTGATCCACACATCCTCTCGCCTGGCGTCGCCCGCCTGGAACGCATCGGTCAGCGCACGGCCGACCTCTTCTTCGTTCTGATAGATCGCCGCGCAGTCGATGTGCCGATAGCCGACTTCGATCGCCGCGCGCACCGCGGTGTAGACTTCGTCGGGCGCAGACTTCCAAGTGCCGAGGCCCAGTGCAGGCATTTTCGTTCCGCTACCCAGCTCCAGAGTCTTCATCAACAACTCTCCTGGCAATTCCTGATGGATATGACAATTCGCTCCAGGACCGATAACGTCAAGCGCAACTGGAGACCTGTAGAGATGAAGTTCACGAGACTTGGAGCGTTCGCCATGCTGGTGGCGTGCCTTGGATGCGCGCGGACGGAGCCCATTGAGTTGCCCGGGCTCGACGACACGCGCCTTTCGGATGGAACCTGTCCGACCATTCACTGCAATACGTATCAGACCGATGCGCTGCCGCTGAAGGGGCCCGAGGCGCCGTCGCAGGTGCTCGGGGGCGATGTGATCGACCATCTCTGGTCGTCGCCGATCGCTGGTGGGATTCTCGACTTCACCTATCCCGACGGGACGACGGTGTTCTGGGTTTC
>JBGUEF010000606.1:0-1853 GCA_041821485.1 Deltaproteobacteria bacterium | reverse complement strand
TGCCCCGGTTCGCTCGCGAGCACGTGCGTCGGGAGCCGTTCTCCGGTGTTGCAGTTCTCGCCGTTAGGTGCGGACGAGGTTGGCTGAGGTTTCTTGGAGGACTGCGAGGCGGTATGCGATGTCGCCGGTGATTTGGCCTGGGGCGCTTGCGAGGGCGTTGACTCGATCCAGTAGCCAGCCCAAACGGCGTTCCAAGTCTTCGCGCGTCAGCTCGAGCTTGGTCTGAGGGGTGGTCAGCTTGTCGCGGCGGGCGTCGAGGTAGCCCGTGTGGCCGGCGGCGCGCCGGTCGCGCTCGTGTCGGGTCAGCAAGGTGGCGGAGTGGACCTCGCGAAGTGGCGAGTCGCTAGAGACGATCGCAGGGAACGGGGTCGGGCTGTTGATGTCGACCACGCGGGTGAAGTGATGGGCCCAACAATGGTCTTCGCCGCGGCTCGTGTCGCTGATGCCGACAATTTCGATGTCGGGTTCGCCCACGCGGTCGCAGAGCTCGCGGAGGCGCTTGATCTTGGCTTCGCCGCTGTTGATCTGGTCGAGCGTCGAATAGTGAACGTGGTCGACGTTGAGGGCTTCGCCCGCGATCTCGACCGTGGGCTTGGGTGACGCGCTGGTTAGGACGATCTCGATTTGTGGGCATTGCGCGCGAACCCACGCGAGATCATCGCGGTCGATGACTTGGTCGTGTTCGTACCGTTGCCAGATGTTTTGAGCGAGCTCACGCAACACGTCTTCGGACGTCGTTTGCAAGTGTCGGAGCAGGGTGAGCTGCGGGACGCGTTGGGCGGCGCGGACCGGGTCTGTGATGAAGTGCCGAAAGCCTTGCCGCCGAAGCCAGCCGAGGTGCGCGGCCGCCTTGCCCCAGAACCCGTAGTAGGCGCCGGGGTACGCCCAGATCTTCAAGCTGCGGCCGAGATATCGCGCTGTCTTTCGCGGGTGGTCCCAGTCGAGGAGGAATTTGCCGCTCTGTTGCCGGCCTTCGATGCGCTCGAAGTGCTCGCGCCCATAGCCTTGATACGCGCAGAGTTCCCAGCCCAGATCCTCTCCTAAATCGCGGCCGAGGTGAATCGTCCGGTCGAGATCGAGGACCAGGTAACGGGTCTGTGGCGTGAGGACGCTTGAGCACAGCTCGCGAAACGACGCGACCTCGCCGTGATGAACCAGACGATCCACCAGACGGTTCGGAGAGCTCGTCGATGTCGCTCGCGCTGCCACGACGACAATGTAGGGCGGGACCGCGGGCGCGTTTGTAAAACTTACGTCATCGCGCGCCGGAGCCGATTTCCCTCAGGTGTGGCATCCCTTCAGCTCGCCTTCCAAGGCCGGGCGATACTTCCCCTTCGCGCCTCCCACCACGGCGGCGCCATGCCCTGGTAAGACATGCTCAAACTCGAGGTCGAGCACCGAGCGGACATCGCTGGCAGTGGGATGCGTAAACTGCAACCAGCCTGGACCTACGTTATAGGGTTTCCAAAACCCGAATCGTTTCATCATCACCTTGGCCGGCCAGTTGCAGAACTCGTCCGGGGCCGGCGTGTGCTGCAGCGAGTCGCCCGCAATCAAAATACCGCCATGGCGTTGGAGTACGCAGACCGCTTCGGGGGGATTGGAGGTCGAGAATACTTTGAGCTTCGCGTCCGCGATTGGAAGGGCGCTCGCTTCCGAGAGCCACTCGTCGGGCTCCATATATGGGTCGAGGCCGTCTTTGCCGGGATCCATCCCTCGCGCGTATTGCTGGCCTTCGACGGCATAGACCTTTGCGCCATATCGGTCGCGATAGAATCCGTCGTCGCGCCCGTGAAAACCGGCCAGCCGGACGACATGCTTCACCTTGCCCAGCGACTCGAGCTCCGCCAATC
>JBGUEF010000605.1:0-1853 GCA_041821485.1 Deltaproteobacteria bacterium | reverse complement strand
GGCCATCGACGTGCACTCGCTCCGTAGGGCGTTTCAAAGTGACGCCATGTGCGTCATGCACGCGGGCTCGCAAGACCTGGAAATCTTGGAGCTGGTCTCGAGCGCAGTCCCGCGGCACATGTTCGACACACAGATCGCAGCCCTGTTCTGCGGGTATCGGACCAGTTCTCTTGGAAAGCTCGTGGAGGGTTTCTTGAGCGTTCAGCTCGACAAGAGCTCCCAGCTTAGCGACTGGACGCGACGCCCCCTCCCAGAGGCGGACCTCCGCTATGCCGCTTCCGACGTCGCGCACCTCCTGGAGCTTCGTGACACGCTAGTCCGCCGGCTCGACGACCGAGGCCGGCTCCAGTGGGCGGAAGAAGAAATTGAGCGGCTACGTTCGAAGGACAGGTCTCCCCCCGACCCCGAAACGCTCTGGTGGAAGCTGCGCGGCAAGACCAAGCTGAACGGCCGAGCCCGCGGTGTGGCGCAGGAGCTCGCGGCGTGGCGCGACCAGGTTGCGAAGAAACAAAACCGCCCACCCCGAACCGTGCTGTCCGACATGGCCTTGCTGGCGCTTGCCCAGCGCCCCGCCCGCAATACCGAACAACTCAGAAGCGTCCGGAACCTCGACCTGCGGCGCTTCAAGCACACCGACCAGCTTCTCTCGGCGATAGAGCGCGGCACGCAGCTTCCAAAGGACGCGGTCCGCCTGCCCCCGAAGAAGCCTGAGAACCTTGCCAACGTCGACGGCGTGATTGCGCTGTGTCTCGCGTGGCTCGCCCAGCGGGCGGACGAGGAGCATCTCGACATGAGCGTCCTCGGTACCCGCGACGATGTGACCAGCCTCGTGCTTCAGCAGCCTTCCCGTCTCGCTCATGGTTGGCGCGATGTCCTCGTCGGCAGTGAGCTGCGCTCGATTATCGACGGTGATGTGGGGCTCCGCGTGCAGGGCACCAAGCTCGAGCTGCTGGATCGCACGCCCTCGTGATCCGCGCTACATTGAGGAGGTGGCTCTAGCCAAGGACGGACGAATTGTTCTGATTGGCGCTTCGATCATCGTGATCGGGGCGGGGATCAAGCTCGCCGCGCCGTTGCTGGTTCCAGTGCTCGTCGCCACGTTCATCGCCATCGTCACGGCACCGCTCGTGATTTGGCTGTGCGATCGGGGCGTACCCCGACTCGCAGCGGTCCTGTCGGGGCTCTTGTTGGACGTCACCGCCGGCGCGGCTCTCGGCTTTCCGCTCGCTGCTGCGGTTGGGACGTTCACCGAGCGAGTCCCCGAATACGCGTCGATGCTCTCCGGCCAAATGGAGCAGCTCGAGCTCTGGCTCGCCGGCTACGGCATCCACCTCGAATCGGTCTACGACTTCTCCGAGCCGACCTGGATGCTGAATCTCGCGACCACGATGGCCCAGTCCGCGGCCTCCTTCGTGTCGCAGATGGTCCTCGTCCTGTTGATCGTCGCCTTCATGCTCTTCGAGTCGACCGGGCTCCGCGAGAAGCTCTCCAAAATCGCCACCCCAAGCCAGATCGAGGACCTTTCTTCGGCGGCGCACGAGGTGAACACCTACTTGGTCGCCAAGACCGTGATGAGCGTCCTCACGGGCGTCTTGGTGTTCGTCTGGTGCTGGTGGCGGGGCGTGGACGTTCCCCTCCTTTGGGGCTTGCTCGCATACCTCCTCAACTACATCCCGACGGTCGGCCAGATCATCGCCGCGGTGCCGGCGATCACGCTCGCCTTGATTCAGCTAGGCCCTGGGCAGGCGCTGGTGCTCGCGGCTGGATTCGGGGCCATCAATCTCGCGATCGGCGCGGTCGAGCCGCGTGTCATGGGTCAGGCGCTCGGACTCTCCGCGCTGGTGGTTCTGGTC
>JBGUEF010000604.1:0-1856 GCA_041821485.1 Deltaproteobacteria bacterium | reverse complement strand
GTAGCGCGTCGATCAGCAATGCGACATCACGCGGCTGATTGAGGACGTCCCGCGAATTGGCTTCTTCGCCTCGGCTGCGGCCCGTGATTGGGAAGTCCGGCGCCGCGACCACGTAACCCTGGCTCGCCAGGACCTCGGTGATATAGGCGATGCCCTCCCCGGTGCTCATGAACCCGTGGCTGTAGATGAGCAGTGGCTGGGGGCTGTGGTTCTCGGAGCGTGGGTACCAGAGATGGACCGGCATCCGGCGTTCGAATTTGCTGCTCGGGTCACCCGGAGCGGCTACGAAGCGCGAAGGATCCGCGAGCTCCATGGTGCCGGTCGCCACCTCGAACGGGCCGGGCTGTAAGAGCTCGTAGCTCAGCGTGTTCTCGGGCGGCATCGACGGCCGATGTGAGACGACTGCAAACGCAGCGAGCATAAGACCGAACAGGAGGACTGCGAGCAGAAGCTTCTTCATCGGGAATCTTATCCTGCGAGGAGCATCCAGGCGCCCATCGGGAACGCTAAGGATCTCGTCCAGCCCATGGCAGCCACCTTCGCACGCATCGCGCAGTGGGAGTCATCATACGCCTCGACTGGAAAGCGGTAAACCTCGGGCCAGGCTTATGCCGCCACCGTGGCCCGAGTTGCTAGGAACTGCGTCGGCAGCTGTAGCAGCACCGCAGCACGCGATCTTGCGCTACCCTCTCAGGCGATGGCCGACGGAAACTCAAGCTCCAAGCTGCTCTTCGCGCTAGCCACGGCGCTCGGTGTGTCGCTTCTGGTCATCGCGTTTCTAGTCGGGCGCGAGTCGGCACGAAGTTCGGCGACCGACGCGGACATCCCCGGGCACATCCTTCCGCCCGTTCCCCAACTCGAGCGCGAGCCTCCGAGCGAGACGAGCAATGCACGCGACCCCTGGCAAGAGCGGGACCAAGACTACCGCTACGCCGACACCCACCGGGACGAGCTCCACGGCATCGACCAAGAACCTGACGCGAGCATTGCGCTGTCCAATACGAGAAACGACGATACGGCCAAGCGCGAGGCGGTGGATGCCCCCTCCGCAACGAAGGACCCACCGCAACGCGATGAGCGTGCGGCGGTCGCAGAGTACTTCCAACAAGTGGATCTGATTCAATCCCACGCCGGGGCAGGCGACCCGAACGCGTTTGCAATGGATATGATCAAAGCCGGCATGGGTGGCGCCACGTCCGGTTTCGATCAGCTCATCGCCGACAGCGACCGGATGAAGCGAGAGCTCGAGAGCATGACTCCTCCTCCCTCATGCGCGCCGTACCACCAGGCGAACCTAGAAATGCTCGCAGAGTCGCGCGGAATGCTGGAGAGCATGAAGGTCGCAATCACGACTCGAAACACGGAGTCACTCTCCGCGATTGCCCGGCAAGCGGCAGACCTGCAAGCGAGGGCAGAGGCACTCAGGGCTCTTCAAGAACAACTCCGTCCCGCCGCCCGCTGAGGGTCTTCTGCCCGGTTCCGGAGCTCAGTGGTTTGGACCGGTGCGACGATGTACTAGAGTCCGGCGCAGATGGCGTGGCTCCAACTGATCGTGGCTGGCTTTTTCGAATGGGGTTGGCCTGTTGGCCTGAAGCTCGGTCTTGCGGACGACGGAGTGCGCTGGATTTGGATCGCATTCGCCATCCTCTGCATGGCGCTCAGCGGCGGTTTCCTGTTCTTCGCACAGCGCACGATCCCGATGGGGACGGCCTATGCGGTCTGGACCGGCATCGGAGCGGTCGGCACATTCGCCCTCGGCATTCTCCTCTTTGGCGAAGCGGCGAGCCTTGCTCGTTTTTTCTTCGTCGGACTCATCATTCTCGGTATCGCCGGCCTCAAGCTGTCCGCCTGAACGC
>JBGUEF010000603.1:0-1859 GCA_041821485.1 Deltaproteobacteria bacterium | reverse complement strand
CGAGTTCTGGGAGTTCCATCACCGGTTGGCGGACTTTCTCCGCGACAAGGTCGACCCCGCAGAGATCGATGCGAGCGGTGAGTATCCCCCAGAAGTGATTGCGGGTCTCGCCGAGCTCGGCGCCTTCGGCTTGAAGATCCCAACGGAGTACGGCGGCCTCGGATTGACGCACCCGGAGTACGTCCGGGTGATGCAACTGCTCGGCGGACACGATGGCAACGTGGCCGCGCTCTTGTCCGCGCACCAGGCGATCGGCGTCCCCCAGCCGATCAAGCTCTTCGGAACCGAAGAGCAGAAGAAACGTTTCCTGCCGCGGTGTGCAAGAGGAGCGATCTCCGCGTTCGCGCTCACCGAGCTCTCGGCTGGCTCGGATCCGGCTCGGCTTGGCACGACGGCAGAGCTTTCTGAGGACGGCGAGCACTACGTGCTGAACGGTCAGAAACTCTGGTGCACCAACGTCACCCTCGCCGACCTCATCGTCGTCATGGCGCGCAACCCGGCCACGAAGAGAATCAATTGCCTCGTCGTCGAAATGGACTGGCCCGGCGTCAAAGTCGAGCACCGGAGTCGCTTCATGGGGCTGCGGGCCCTCGCGAATGGCGTCGTGAGTTTCGACAACGTGAAGATTCCGAAAGACAACTTGATCGGCAAAGACGGCGACGGGCTCAAAATCGCGCTCGTCACGCTGAACACCGGGCGGCTCAGCCTGCCCGCAGGCACCTCCGGCTCGGCAAAACGTTTTGTCGAGGTCGTACGCAAATGGTCGAACGCGCGCGTTCAGTGGGGCGTCCCCATCGGCAAGCATGAGGCAATTGCTCACAAGAACGCCTACATCCTTTCTTCGGCCTTCGCGATGGAGTCGATCGCCTATGTGGTGGGCGAGCTCGCCGACCACGAGGATGCCGACATCCGCTTGGAAGCAGCGGCCGCAAAGGAATGGAACAGCGTCCGAAACTGGAAGCTCTCCGATGAAACCCTTCAGGTTCGAGGGGGCCGCGGCTTCGAGACCGAGCATTCGCTCCTGGCCCGCGGCGAGGCGGGTATCGGGATCGAACGAGCGATGCGTGACAACAGAGTCAATCTCATCTTCGAGGGCTCGAGCGAGATCATGCATCTCTTCATCGCGCGCGAAGCCGTCGACAAGCACCTGCGAGTGGCGGGTAAGCTCATCGATCCGAAGGCAAGCATCGGGCAACGCCTTGGAGCGCTGCCGAAAATCCTCGCGTTCTATGCCTGGTGGTATCCAACGCGCTGGTTCCGCTGGAGCCTGTGGCCAAGCTTTTCGCGATACGGGAAGCTCGCCAAGCACCTGCGCTACGCATCTCGCGCATCGGCGCGGCTCGCGCGCAACACCTTCCACGGCATCGCACGCTTCGGCCCGAGCCTCGAGCGCCGCCAGGGTTTCCTGTTCCGGATCATCGACATCGGAATCGAAATCTTCGCGCTGGCCACCACCGTTCGGTACGCCCAAAAACTCCAGCAGGACGGTGCCGAAGAAGCAGCCCAGGCCGTAGATCTCGCTGATTTCTTCGCACGACAGACCCGGCGAAACATCGATACCTTGTTCCACCAGCTCTGGCACAACGATGACGCGCGCGCGGCTCGGGTCGGCCAAGATCTGCTCGCAGGCAAGCACACCTGGCTCGAACGCGGAATCGAGCCACTGCCCTACACCGCAGAGGACCTTCGCCCAAAGTCGATGGAGGAGATTCTGGAGGAGCGGGAGCAGAAGAAGAGCGAGCCAGCGAAGGAGAAGCCGGCCGCGCAAGAGGAGTTGCGGATCGCATAAATGATGCGGCGTCGGCGCCGTGCAACCGACTCAGCGCCACGGATTGTGGATCATGTTCCACAGCAAAGCG
>JBGUEF010000602.1:0-1875 GCA_041821485.1 Deltaproteobacteria bacterium | reverse complement strand
GTTAGCTTCGGTCAGAACCCGAACTGCGCGCTAGCCGATAGCGGGAGTCCGAAGCACCCAAGCAGCATCATGACTGAGAGCGCCCCTCGAACCGTTTGGCTCTGCGTCGACATGATTCAACTCAGCGAGCCTGAAACTTTCCTTCCAACTCGCGAACCCGCGCCTCGGCGTCGGGCTCGAGGAAAGGGAAATAGGCAATCGATTGCTCGAGGGTGAGCAGATCGGAGAGGAACTGGTAGAGCGCCTGGCGCTCGGAGGTGTTGGCACTGATGAGCTGATCCTGTGCGTCAATCAGGTCGAGCAGCGTCGACTCCCCGTCGAGATACGCTTCTCTCACCAAGGCGAAGTTCTCTTCCGCGGTCTCGGCCTGCAAGACCGCGAGCCCAATCCGCTCGAATGCGGCAATGGCCATCGCGGCGGTGCCACGGATGTTCTCCTCAAGAGCCGTCGCCAAGTTGTTCCGTTGCGAGCTCAAGCTCCAGAACTGCGCCTTGCTCTGATTCATCTTCGCGATGTAGGCACCGCCATCGAGGGTGTTCCAATTGAGCGTCAACGCTCCCTGCCAGATATAGTCGTCGTCCCTCGTGGCCCCCGACGCGTCTTCGCTGGTTTTGAGAAAGCTCGCTACGTAGAAAGTCGCATCGAGACTTGGAATCAACCAACGTCTGCCCGATTTCATCGTCCTTCGCTGCGCCAGGATCTCCGCATCCAGGCTCTTCAGCGAACGCGAGCGGCCCAGGCCGAGTGCCACGAAATAGTCCCTGAAGAGCGATGCCTTTGTGTCGTCGGCGAGCGCTTCGGCGACGACGCCACTCGAGAAGACAAACCCGTTTCGCTCGACGTTCAGCGGCTCCAACTCGCAGTTCTCCTCGGCGGGGCGATTGCGAACCTGATTGAATTGAAAGCGGCTCTGCAACAGGCTGCTCTTCTGCGCGACGACCTGCTGCTGAGCTCCATAGAGCTGGCTCTTCGTGCGAAGGACGTTGCTGTAGGGGACTGCGCCCGATTGCTCCTGAGCCTCGGTGAGGTCGAGCGATTGCTGACTGAGGGTCACGTTCTCGTGCTGCAGCCCCATCAGCGCCGCCGCGAGGAGCACGCCCACGTAGCTCTGGCCAACCTCGGCGATCGTCTGGTTGCGCGTATCTTCGAACGTCTCCTGCTGGCTTGCATAGAGGTGTTTCTGCGCTCCGAGCGAATCGATGAAACTCTGGTTGTAGAGCGTCTCGGCGACCTCGCCTCCTGCCATTATCGTCTGCTTGGGAATGACACCCCCACTGGAGCTGAACGTGGTTTCCTTGCTGGCCTGGGCCGTCCCAATGAAGAACAAGTCGGGCAACATCGTCGACCGGGCGATCGCGAGGTCTTTTTGCTGAGCGTCGAGCGTTTGCCGCGCGGCAACGAGCGCCTGGTTTGCCTCGAGCCCTTGATTGATTGCCTCGAGCCAGGTGAGCTCGCCACATTGTGCGTGCGCGGGAGCGGACGGCAAGCACGCCAGCGCCACGAGCAGCATGCTCGTTGCTTTCGTTTGTTGGATGCTTGTCATCTCCTTCCTCCGTCTTGCATCGTCTACTGAAGCGCTCGGGGAACGGGCGTGGCAGACACATCGCTGTCATCGCCGGCCGTTCCGGTCTCGACGAGGACCGAGCATGTGGTCCCCACACGCAGCACAACGCCTTCGGGCACCTCGGTGATGCGCACCCGCACGGGCAAGCGTTGTGCCAGGCGAATCCATTCGAACGTGGGCGAGATGCTGGGCAAGAGCTGGAACCCCGTGCTGCCATCCTGCTGCGCAATGCCCCAGGCGATGCTTTCGACTCGACCGATCACAGGCTTGTCCGGATAGGACATCAGGGTGGCGACAACCCGATCGCCAGG
>JBGUEF010000601.1:0-1880 GCA_041821485.1 Deltaproteobacteria bacterium | reverse complement strand
AAGGTCAAGGAGGTCGTCGTAACCGACGACGCCTTGCGAGGTGAGCTGACCGAATCCATCGATGGAAAGACGCGCTTCGTGACCAATCGGGTCGATCCCGAACTGGCACAAAGCCTCGAAGCGCACGGGGTGGAGTATTCGAAGGAACAGCAAAGCATGCTCGTGCGAGGTCTCGTGTCCTGGGTGTTGCCTGTGCTGCTCTTGTTGGGGTTCTGGTTCTTCTTGAGCCGCCGGATGGCAGGGATGGGCGGCCCCGGCGCCGGACTGATGTCAGTCGGCAAGAGCAAGGCGAAGGTCTACATGGAGACCGATACCCGGGTGACCTTCTCGGACGTCGCAGGCGTCGATGAAGCCAAGCAAGAGCTCCAGGAGGTCGTCGCCTTCCTCAAAGACCCGGAGTCCTATGGGCGGCTCGGCGCGCGCATGCCCAAGGGGATCTTGCTGGTGGGCGCACCCGGTACCGGCAAAACGCTCTTGGCCCGCGCCGTAGCCGGGGAGTCCGCAGTCCCTTTCTTTTCGATCAGCGGGTCGGAGTTCGTGGAGATGTTCGTGGGCGTTGGCGCGGCACGCGTTCGAGATCTATTCGACCAGGCCCGTCAACAAGCACCCTGCATCATCTTCATCGATGAGCTCGATGCCCTCGGCCGGGCGAGAAATGCACAGCCTTTCAGCGGAGGCATGGATGAGAAGGAGCAAACCCTCAATCAGTTGCTAGTTGAGCTCGACGGCTTCGATTCATCGACGGGCATCGTGCTCCTCTCCGCCACGAACCGCCCCGAGATCTTGGATCCCGCCCTGCTACGTGCAGGTCGCTTCGATCGCCAGGTGCTCGTGGATCGGCCGGACCGCACGGGCAGAACCGCGATTCTCAAGGTGCATGCCAAGACAGTGGCGCTAGCGACAGAGCTAGATCTAGAAGCAGTGGCGGCGCTCACGCCTGGATTCACGGGTGCCGACCTGGCCAATCTGGTCAACGAAGCCGCGATCGTGGCAACGCGAAGAGGCGCCGAAGCCGTCACCTTGGAGGATTTCACGGCTGCCATTGAGCGCATCGTGGCGGGTCTCGAGAAAAAGAACCGCCTCCTCATTCCGCGCGAGCGTAAGGTCGTCGCGTACCACGAAATGGGCCACGCACTGGTGGCGCTGATGTGCAGGCACTGCGATCCGGTGCACAAGGTGTCGATCGTTCCACGGGGAGTCGGGGCCTTGGGATACACGATGCAGCGGCCTACCGAAGACCGCTTCCTGATGACGCGCGAGGAGCTCCAAGAAAGGATGGCAGTTCTGTTGGGGGGCCGCGCCGCCGAACAGTTGGTATTTGGTCACTTGTCCACAGGTGCGGCGGACGACCTAGCCAAGGTGACCGACATCGCGCGAAGCATGGTCACTCGCTATGGAATGGTGCCCGAGCTCGGTCATGTGTCCTATGAGAGCGAGCCCTCGACTTTCTTGGGGGGCCCCACCTCTCCCTTTCGAACGCGAGACTATAGCGACGACACCGCGCGTGAAATCGACACGGCGGTTCGAGCTATGGTTCAGGGCGCCTTCGATAAGGCACTCGCCATCCTCGGTGAGGAGCGTGACACCCTAGAAGAGGGTGCCAGGCAGCTGCTCGACAAAGAAACCCTGGGCGAAGCGGAGCTACAGGCTCTGTACGACGAGATCGAACAGAAGCACCGGACCGCCTCGTCGGCGTGACGCTCGATCGTCGCCGAAGATGTCGACGGCGAGGCTAGCGATAGACCGCCGGCACCTCGATGCGCCCTACCCCGGATTCGAGGGGGTGAACAGCAGTCGTTTCGTCGAACCAGATGTAGGCATCGAACTGGACCGGCAGCACGGCTTGAAAGTAGTGGCTCTGAAGCTCTGTCTCTGGCCGA
>JBGUEF010000600.1:0-1888 GCA_041821485.1 Deltaproteobacteria bacterium | reverse complement strand
CGGGTTTTGCGACGACCCCACCGTGGACTGCTCCGGTTGCTCGGTGTCGCCGATGATCTTGGCCAATGGCCAACCAGGGTCCGGGCCGTGGTTGCTGGGCCTTCTGTGCGCAATCATCGTCGGGTGGAGGCTTCGTAGGTGAAACGCCTGGCTTCGGCGCTCGTGCTTGCAGCAGTAGTGGGCCTCGCGCCCGACTACGCGCATGCCGAATCGATCGGCAATGTCGACAAAGAAGGTTGGACTCCGGAGGGCTTCTTGGTGTCGTTTGCCGTCGGGGCCTATCGTCCAGACCCGGGTACCCAGGGCTTCGACCTGGTCTACCCGTCGGGCAACGGGCCTATCCTGCTGGGCGAATTTGATTTCTTCCTCTACCGAATTCCGTTCTTGGGGCCCATCGGAATCGGCGTGGCCGGTGGCTGGGCCAGCTACAAAGGCAACGGTTGTCTCGCGACTTCGGCGCCCGGGACATGCGTTCCGTCGAGTGACAGCGCCAAGTTCAGCCTCTTCCCGTTGAACGCCATGTTCGTGCTGCGCATCGACGCCCTCGCTCGCAAGACCCCGGTGCCCTTCGTCTTCACCGGCAAGGTCGGGTACAACACCGTCTTCTTCAAAGAAGACGTTGGCTCCGGCAAGAGCAGCGGTCGAAGTCACGGGTTCGGCTGGGCTGCGCAGATTGCGCTCGAGCTCAACTTCATCAACCAGCGGCGCGCCAATGCCCTCGACCAGGACTGGGGCATCAACAGCTCGTTCTTCTTCTTCGAGCTCGCCGGCTCCGACGCGAACAACCGTGCACCAGTCGGCGACAAGTTCTACTTCACTGGCGGCTTCGGGCTGACGTTTTAGCGTCTGCGGGGTGGCTCTCCCGGCGTGGGACGGTCGAATGCATCTCCGGGACCGTCGAAACGCGCGAGCTCGATCTCGATGAGCGTGAGCCCCTGGGGCGGGGCGGTCTGGCCCGCGTCGGCGCGATCGGAATCCTCGCGCAGCATCCCGGGAATGTCCTCGGGCGTGAAGCGACCGCGGCCCACTTCCACCAAAGTCCCGGCCATGATCCGGACCATGTTCTTCATGAACGAGTTCCCAACGACGTCGATCGCAAGGAGGTCACGGCGCCCGCTCCAGTCCGGAAGCACCTCAACCTCGAACATCTCGCGTAGGACGACTTCGCGTTGATCGCCCGACTGGCGAAACGCGCGAAAGTCGTGCTCGCCTAAGAAGTGCTTGGCGGCCGCCTGCATGGCCTCTATGTCGAGGTAGTCCTCGGCGCGGTCGCTTCGGTTCTCGACATCCCGGCGCGCGCCCTTGGGTCCGAGTTGCCATACCTGTTTCCGCATCATCGGGTCTCGTTGGCGGCCGCAGCGAATCAGATAGCGGTAACGCTTGTGCGCGGCGTGGAAGCGCGGGTTGTAGCGCCGGTAGCAGGGCTGCGCGTCGTGGACGACGATGTCTTTCGGCAGCCGGGCGTTGAGCCCGCTGATCCAGCCATCACGCGGCACCTCGATCTGGGCCGAGAAGCTCGCGATCTGCCCCAGCGCATGGACGCCGGCGTCCGTCCGGCTACAGCCACGGACTCGGCTGTGCTCGATTCCCATCTCATCGATGGCCTCCTCGAGCATCCCCTGGACGGTCCGAAGCCCCGGCTGGGCCTGCCAGCCGTGAAAGTCCGTCCCGTCGTACCCGAGGCAGACGCAGACACCGTGCATGAATGGAGGCACCTCGCGCATAATCAAATCGCGCCGCACGCTAGCGCGGATGCCACCTGTTGCCTATCGTTCGACCGATGTGGCCCTGGTTGATGGTGAGCGTTTTGCTCCTAGGAAGTCCGGTGAGCGGGGCCCGGGCTGATACCGGGGCCGAGACCGGGGCTGACGCTGACGCTGGCACTGAC
>JBGUEF010000599.1:0-1890 GCA_041821485.1 Deltaproteobacteria bacterium | reverse complement strand
GGTGACGATCGTCTTCGGGGCGCGTGACGGGGAGCTGATCGACAACGAATCCGCCATGCGGATCCTGAGAAGCTTTCGTCGCGACGGCCTAATCGACGAGCACCTGTTGCTGCCACTCACCGAGAAGGACATCGAGGAGCTGGTTCGTTCGATCCACGGAAACGCCAACGCCGCCGAGGTTTTCAACCTGAGCGGCGGCAATGCGCTCATGGCTCGCGAGCTCGCCCATGCCTCGAGCGTCGGCAATGCGGTCCCGGGGTCCCTCAGGGAGCTGATCAACGATCGAATCGGGCGACTCGCTCCAGAATCCCGCAATGCGCTCCGCTGGGGGGCTGTTTTGGGTGCGACGTTCGACGTCGCGCGCCTCGCTGACTTGGTGGCGCTCGAGTTCGACCCGCTCATGAACGCCCTCGCCGAGCTCGAGCGCCGAGCCCTGTTGGAAGGTACGGGTGCATCGGCTCAGATGTACGCGTTTCACCACGCGCTGGTTCACCAGGTGGTCTATTCGCAGATCTCCGAGCCCCGCCGGAAGCTGATGCACCTTCGAATCGCGCAGCTTCTCGATGGTCGCGACGATCCCGATGGCGCCATCGCGCTCGAGATCGCCCATCACGCGTCTGTAGGAGGCAACGCCGCCATGGCGGTTCGCGCGTGTGTCGCCGCGGGCAGTCGGTGCCTCCGGGTGTTCGCGAACGCGGAAGCATATAGCCATGCCCGCCGCGGCCTTCGCCTGGTCGAGGAGCTGCCGGATCCAGAGCGAATCAAGCTCCGCATCGAGCTCGAGCAGGTCAGCCTAGGCGCGCATTGGCCGGAAGACCCCGATGCCGAGTCGACCCGAATCGAGGCGTTGGCCGAAGAAGCGCTCGATGCCGGATGCCCCGAGCACGCCCGCCTGGGATTCACCTTGGTGAGCACGCTCCGGTGGCACGAGGGCGCACTGGGGGACGCGCATCGGCTTTCGCTGCGAGCCGAGCTCGCCAGCCGGGGAACCGACGACCAAAATCGTGCCATCGGCATTGCGGAAACCGCACGTTGCCTGGTCATTCTCGAGCGGGACCTCGCACAGGCAGAAGCGCTTCTGCTGGAAGCACGAGCACTGACGGAGCGTTCGGGGGAGACCGCCTGGGCGGTGTTCGACGGCGTCGGCTTGCTTCGATTGCATGCAGGCCGGCTGGACGAAGCCAGGGCGGCGTTCGAAGAGGCCTTGGCGCTCGCAAAGAAGAACGGCAATCGACTGCAGGAATTCATGGCGCTCGAACACCTCGTGATGACCTCGATGCATCAGCGGGATGGGGAGCAAGCGTGCACGTACGCCAAAGAGCTGGCCGCCATCGGTGAAAAGCTCCGAGAAGGGAGCGAGCGCCCGCTCGGCCGCGCGATGCTAGCCCTTTGCCGATACCAAAAAGGCGAAGCGGACCATCGGCCCGCGCTCGAAGAAGCGTTGCAAGAGCTCCGCGAGGTCGACGCTAAGCAACGTCTAGCTTTCGTCCTCACGCAGGCCGCCGCGGTCGAGTCGGAGCGTGGTGAGTTGGAAAGCGCCGCCCAGCGTGCGGCGGAGGCGGAGGCGATCGGGCGCATCCTGCAGCAACCAAGTGAGTCGGCCCTTGCAAGAGCGGTACTGCTTAGAATCGCGCGCAAGCGGGGGGACCACGAGGCGGTACGCGAGTACACGAAGGAGCTCCGAGAGCTCAGCGGTTACGCCAAACACGTGGGCGCGATCGTCGAGCGCGAGCTTGCCGCGGCCGCATTGGAAACCGAACCACGAGATCTGGAGGCTGGGTGATGGCAAGAGTGATGGTGGAAAGGAAGTTCGGCGAAGCCGAGTCGTTCGATGACCTCCAGGCGCAAGAGGACAGTTTCGCCTGGTGCGCCGAGCAGCACCAGGTCACG
>JBGUEF010000598.1:0-1893 GCA_041821485.1 Deltaproteobacteria bacterium | reverse complement strand
CGTGCCGGCCCAGTTCAACAGGAAGGCTTCCGTCGGGCTCCAAATCAGTGGAGCGCTGAGAAGAAAGACCAGCCCGTTCAATCCGAACGGCTGCAGAAGCGAGTACGCGGCGATGAACAGCACGCCGCCCCAGGCCCCTGCATCCTGAAACCAGACGCGCATCGTGGCGGGGTCGAATTCCTCATAGGCCCCGCTGACGTAGACCCAGGCGACCACGCTGGCGACTACCGCGGCGAGCGCAATTTTGAGGAGGCTTCCCCGGTCCATGCGGGGATCCTAGCGCAGTACGCGCCAGTTGAGTTGGGCGTCGAGATGTGGTCCGCGCCGTATGCCGACACTTCGTACTTACCCAGGTCGTCCGCTAACAGGACGATGATGTTGGGCGGGCGCTCTGGCTTGGCTAAGGCGATCGGAGAGTCCAAGTACGCCGACCTCCCGCTCGCCATGTCCTTGTCAGTCTTGATCCGCCACTTCACCCGGGTGATCGAGCAACTCACCAGCAACACACCGAGGCCCAGCACCAGCAAAGACGTCTGAAAACGCTTGTTCACGAACATTTCGACCCGTGGACGGTGGTACCCGTCACCGATCGAAACTGGCAAGAAACCAGCAGGACTCGCTAGGTTTCAATCCTCGTTGATCGCGGCAAAGTCGCGGAGCCTCTTGACGAGCTGTCCGCGTGTCTGGACGCCAATCTTGCGCATCGCGGACCTCAATAAGGTCGATACGCGCCCCTTGGATAGCCCGAGGTTGTACGCGATGAGCTTGTTGGTTTGCCCGAAGAGTGCGTAGGCCACGACTTGCATCTCGCGCGTGGTGAGGCCGCGCGGATCGCTCACGTTGGGTGCATTGGGCAGCCCGAGCACGAAACGCCGGCCATCCGAATCGAACCAATCTACCGTCGACCATCGGCCGCGCACGAGGGCCTTCCAATGCTCCAACGCCTGTTCTGGGTCGGTCTCGCGCATCTTGCCACGGGCGCGGTCGACTTGCATCGCGGCCTCGCGCAAGGCCTTGAGAGCAACCGCTGATTTCGCTTGGCCCTCCGCGTCGGTCACCCGGAAGCTGCTCGGGTCGATGACCACCTCGGCGCCGTGAGGGAGGCTCGTCGCGGGCTGAGGTGTGCCATTCTGAAGCGCCCGCCTCAGTCGGTAGCCAGCACCGAAATGCGCAGCAATCATCTGCCAACGTTCGCGAGACTTCTCGGGCAGGGTGGTCACCTTGGGAAGCGGGGCGATGAGATACACGCCGTACCCATTTGGATCGAATGCAGAGATGCCCAGGCCGTCTTTCGCGAAATCGAAATGGCGCATGATCAGATTGAAGGCTTCAAGGTCGTCTTCGGCGGCTTCGCTCATGGTCTTGGGCATCGCCGGGCGGCTCAACGCCCACAGGAGGTCGTCGGGCATCACTCGTTGCAAACGCATCAGCCGATCGATTAAGTCGTCCGGAGCCGAAAGCGCATGCAGCCGATCGATGACGAGCGGCGCTCTTTGCTGGGGACGCATGCACGTCAGCGCGAAGACCCCAAGCCCATGATCGATCACCGGAGCGCCCGCTTCGAGCAGCTTGGGCAGCCACTCGTCGGATTCGACCGCAAGGTCGTAAACCGCCTCCGTGAAGTCGATGAGTGCTGAGCCGATCGCGTCCACCACCCCTAAAAGGGGCTAAATTCCACTTGATGTCCATAAGTAATTGTTCACCCCGAGCCGCTGATGGGCATTCGCCCTAGGCAGCGACACCCAGGAGAGCCGCTCCGTACGCTCCCATTAGCTGGGGATCGCGGGGAAGGATCACATCTTCGGCTGTGGCTTCGGCGATCATCTTTCGGACAGCCTCGTTTCGCGCGACGCCACCCGAGAGCATGAGGGGAGCCACGATGCCAACGTTTCG
>JBGUEF010000597.1:0-1895 GCA_041821485.1 Deltaproteobacteria bacterium | reverse complement strand
GCGAGGGCAACTTCGGCGACGCAAAGCCAATCGGCGAGGGCGTGCACGAGCTTCGGGTTCACCACGGCCCCGGCTATCGCATCTACTTCGCCCGGCAGGGAAGGGCAGTGGTCATCCTCCTCTGCGGCGGCGACAAGCAGACCCAGCCGCGCGACATTGCTCGCGCCAAGCGCTATTGGAGGGCGCATAGAAATGCCAACAATCCCCTATCGTGACCTACTCCTCCCTCGTCTTCAGGATCCCATCGAGGCTGCCCACTACCTCACCGCCTGCCTCGAAGAGGGCGACGAAGTCTTCCTCATCGGCCTCCGCGACGTCGTCGACGCCCAAGGCGGCATGGCCCAGCTCGCCGAGGCGACCGGCCTCAACCGCGAAACCCTCTACCGAACCCTCTCCGAAAACGGAAACCCCCGCCTCTCGAGCCTCGGCCTCATCATCGAAGCGCTCGGCCTACGGCTGAGTATCGAATCCCCCGAGGACGGCCCGCGCGCCGCGTAAGCACAACGCTGCGACCACGGTTGTTCACACCCCGACAAAGACAACAGGCGGCGCAGCCTGCTTCGCGCCATACTCAACGCCACCATGTTGCCCATCTCTAGCTTGCGATCCTTCATATTCACTTTCGCCTGCCTCGCGGCCGCGGCATCCAGCGCCGGGTGCTCCGACAGCGCCTTTTCCGTCGACCCCCAACAGCAAGTCGACTGCGAAGCCGACCCCCTCGTCCGCACCACAGACGAGGGCGTCGAGTTCGTCCGCACCCCAAGCGGGTGCTTCCAAGACCTCCCCGGCTTCCCGCACGAGCTCAAGTCAGTCGACATCGACGGCCTCCGCCAAGGCTACGTCGACGAAGGCCCGGCAGACGCCCCCGTGGTGCTGCTCCTGCACGGCCAACCAACCTGGGCGTTCCTCTACCGCAAGATGATCCCCGTCCTGGTCGACGCAGGCCACCGAGCCATCGCGATGGACCACCTCGGCATGGGCTACTCCGACAAGCCCATCGACATCGCCGACTACTCCTACCTCGGCCACATCGACCGCCTCGAGAAGTTCATCGAAGCGCTCGGCCTCCGCGACATCCCCGACGAAGACGAGGCCGCCTACGACGCCCCGTTCCCAAGCCGCATCTACATGGCCGGCCCGCGCGTCTTCCCCTCCCTCGTCAACGAGCTCGGCGGCGCCAACCAGGACGCATGGGCGGGCCTCACACAGTTCCAAAAGCCCTTCCTCACAGTTTGGGCTAGCAACGACCCCGGCAACCTCGGCACCTGCCAGACCCAAGACCACCTAATCAACAACATCCCAGGGGCCGATGGCCTCCCACACACCCGCCTCCCCGAGGCAAGCCACTTCCTACAAGACGACCAGGGCGCCGAAATCGCTCGCCGCATCGTGGAGCTGATGGAGTCGAACTGACGCTCGCGCCATCTCTACGCCGCCTCCACGTTCACGTTCATCTTCACCCCCGCCTTGTCCAGTTGCTCCTGCAGCGCCAGCTTCACGAACACCGTAGCGGGGAAGCCAAGAACCTTCGCCCACGCAGCCGCGCGTCCCGGGCTCACCACCTTGCGCCCCTTCTCGACGTCGCAGAGGTGCGATCGGCTGACACCCAGCGTCCTCGCAAACTCGGACTGACTGATTTCATCGCACATGCGCAGGCTCCAGAGCATGCCGCCGAGGGTGACGGGTCCGTAGAGGCTCTCGAAAAGCTCCATCGCGTCGACCCGGCCTTCCGACGGGGCAGGGCGCTTCCGCTTTCGTTGTCGCTTAGTAGCCATGTTTGGCGAATCATTTGAAATGTACACCTAATAGGTGAACAGCGTCAAGGCAAGAGGTTCGCGCTGTAGAATGGCGATCGGTCCCGTCGGTCATGCCACGTCATCGACCGCTCTCCGCGC
>JBGUEF010000596.1:0-1900 GCA_041821485.1 Deltaproteobacteria bacterium | reverse complement strand
CCCTACCCGATCCCCCGCCGTTGCGTAGCCACCTATTTCCCCGAGGCGAACGTCCTCGTCCCCCTCAACAAATACGCCGAAGGCAGCTTCACCCCCGCCTCCAAAGACATCACCGTCCGCCTCACCCCCAGCGAGTAAGAAGAGTTAACCCTTCGAAAAAGGGGACAGTCCCCTTTTTGAAAGGGTTAAAGGCGTCGGAGGACTTCGTCGGCGGCGCGTTCGCCGGACTGGATCGCGCCTTCCATGTAGCCGATCCATTCGGTTGCCGACTCGGTGCCGGCCCAGTGGATTCGGCCTTCGGGTTTGCGAAGGTGCGCGAACGAATGCGTGAGAACGCCGGGCGGCAATCCGCCTACCGGGCAGCCGCGTGACCACGGCTCGGCGCCCCAGTCGAGCTCGCGATACTCTTGGAACGAACCTGCCTCTTCGCCGAAGTAGCGCTTCAGCGCACCCATCACGCGGCGTTGCCGGTCGGACAAAGGCTGCGCCGACCATTGCCGCGCCTGACTCCCGACGACAAACCCGATGAGTGCAGGCTGCCGCCCGTCGTGGGAGGTGTTGTCGTAGACGATGCTGAGCGGGCCGTCCGAGCTCACGACCTCACCGGAGAAACCAGCGTCACGCCAGAACGCGCGCTCGTAGGTGACGAGCACCTTGACCGCGGCACCCATCGCAAAGCGCTGTGTGACTTGATCGCGTCCGACCGAAACCGGCGGCTCGTATTCGATGTGTCCCGCAAGCACCGGCGGGGCTGTGACGATGGCATACCGGCCACCAATCGTGTGCGTGTCGGACACCGCATCCACGCCCTCACTGCTCTGCACGAGCCTGCGAACCGGGAGCCCAAGCGCCACGAGGTCGCCCAACTCCTTTGCGAGCGCAAGTGAAATCGACTGCGCCCCGGAGACAAAGCGATCCTGCTGCGCACCGCCGCGAGCCTCCGAGAGGCTCAACAGCCCGCCCCCGGCATTGAGATACATGAGGAAATAGAGGGCCGAGAGCTCGCGCGGCTCCGCTCCAAAAATCGTTCGAATCGCGGCGTCCATCACAGCATTGATCTTGCTCGACTTCACGAACCGCGCTCGCCAACTCTCGAGCGTCTCCCCGTCGAGCGCCTCCGCGCCCTCGGCGGTCATCGGTCCCGTCGGTGAGATTCTTTTCCGCACGCGCTTCAAATAACTGAGCGCACCCTGCATCTGAATCAGGTTGGGAACTGACATCGAGGGAATCGATCGCTTGTAGGTCGACACCTTCCCCTCGACCTCCAGCACCTTCTTGCCTTTGGTGTACGTCGGGAACGTCTCGATCCCAAGCTCGTCAGCAAGTGCATGCAAGCGCTTCTGCCCAGGCCCGATCCATTGCCCGCCAACATCAAACGTACCTTGCCCGATCTGCTCTGTTCGAGTGCGTCCACCAACCCGATCGCGCGCCTCGACGACCCGAACCGACGCACCTTGAGCACGAAGCTTCCGCGCGGCACAAAGCCCCGACAGCCCGGCCCCCACGACTACGACATCCGCCCGCTCACCCATCCCGGCGGTTATAGTACGCGCTCGGCGGTCTACTCAATTTTGGTGATTCTCGCTCGGCGAGGGGCTCGACGCCGGGGTTTCTTTTCAAGCTCGAACGCTTGATTGATGACGAATATCTCATCGGCATCAGGAAGGGTGATCAGGCGCGTTGGGGATCGCGGGAGGAGCCGTGGACGCTCCCTCGTCTCGATCTCCACGACGTACTCTGTGCCGGGGGCACCATGGGTCACGAAATGAGCCACGCCCGACGCGTTGGTATGGGCTACGCTTTCTCCATCGAGAAGGATCGGAAGATCGGGACCGTCAGTCGTTCGTACGACGAACACGGCGAGTCGTTTCGAAGGCCGACACCTCAACGTAATCTCCAT
>JBGUEF010000595.1:0-1902 GCA_041821485.1 Deltaproteobacteria bacterium | reverse complement strand
CGCACGCCCACTCTCCTCACGGTCGAATATCTCGGAGATCTTCGCGGCGAACGGCGCATCGGTGGCGGCATCCTCCCAAGGATGGAAGCCGAGCCAGTAGGCGAGTCGATAGTTCATGACCCAGAGGCATCATACGCCCTGCCTCGCGGGCGATAAACACCCGCGAAGTGGGCCAAAACTGTGGTTGACCGCTTCGGATGCGAACGATACCGTCGTCGGATTCGATTGAACCAGAGGAGATGAGCATGGGACGCGTCATTGGATTATTGGGCCTACTGAGCATCGCATGGATAGCTGCGGTTCCCGCGGCCGCAGACGATGCGGGCAAAGAAAAGAAACCCAATATCCTCGTCATCTGGGGTGACGACATCGGGCAATCCAACATCAGCGCCTACACGATGGGGCTGGTGGGGTACCGGACGCCGAATATCGACCGCGTCGCGGCCGAGGGCATGATCTTCACCGACTACTACGGCGAGCAGAGCTGCACGGCGGGTCGCTCATCGTTCATTACCGGCCAGAGCGTTTTCCGAACCGGGCTGAGCAAGGTGGGCATGCCGGGCGCCGATCAGGGTTTGAGCTCCAAGGACCCGACCATCGCCCAACTCCTAAAGCCGCATGGCTACGTGACCGGTCAGTTCGGGAAGAACCACCTCGGGGACAAGGACGAGATGCTCCCGACCAACCACGGTTTCGACGAGTTTCTCGGCAACCTCTACCACCTAAACGCCGAAGAAGAGCCGGAGAATGCGGACTACCCGAAGAACCCGGAGTTCAGGAAGCGCTTCGGGCCGCGAGGGGTAATTCACAGCTACGCGGACGGCCGCATCGAGGACACAGGCCCGCTCACGAAGAAGCGGATGGAGACGATCGACGACGAGACGGTCGCAGCGGCCATCCGGTTCATCGAACAAGCCAACAAGGACGGGAAGCCGTTCTTCGTTTGGTGGAACGGCACGAGGATGCACTTCCGCACCCACGTCAAGGCCGAGCACCGCGGCATCTCCGGTCAGGACGAGTACGCGGACGGCATGGTCGAGCACGACATGCACGTCGGGCAGCTTCTCGATCTGCTCGACAAGCTCGGCATCGCGGACGAGACCTTCGTGTTCTACAGCACCGACAACGGCCCGCACTACAACACCTGGCCCGACGCGGCGGCGACACCGTTCCGCGGCGAGAAGAACACCAACTGGGAGGGCGGATGGCGTGTCCCGGCGATGATTCGCTGGCCGGGCAAGATCAAGGCTGGATCGATCTCTAACGAGATCATGCACCACATGGACTGGCTGCCAACGTTCGTTGCGATGGCGGGCGACCCCAACATCAAAGAGAACCTCAAGAAAAAGAAGAAGCGGCGCCAAAAGGGCTTCCGCGTGCACCTCGATGGCTACAACTTCCTCCCCTACTTCACCGGCGCCGAAGCCAAACCGCCGCGCAAGGAGATCTTTTACTTCTCGGACGACGGTGATTTGACGGCCGTCCGCTACAACGACTGGAAAGCCGTGTTCATGGAGCAGAAGACCGTGGGCACGCTACGGGTCTGGATGGATCCCTTCGTTCCGTTGCGCGTTCCGTTGATCTTCAATCTGCGTCGCGACCCTTACGAGCGCGCGGAGGTTACTTCAAACACCTACTACGACTGGATGCTCGACCGCGCTTTCATGCTCTACGGCGCTCAAGCGATCGTCGGGAACTTCCTTCAAACGTTCAAGGAGTTCCCGCCTAGGCAGAAGGCGGCGAGCTTCACCGTCGACCAGGCAATGCAGAAGCTGACGCCACAGGCACACTAGCGAACGACTCACAAGAACGGGAGGCAAGTCATGGCGAATAAGCAGGTTGTTGCGTTCGGGCCCTTCAAGGATTTCATTGCCGACGGGGTTCGCATGGGCGACACGATCC
>JBGUEF010000594.1:0-1926 GCA_041821485.1 Deltaproteobacteria bacterium | reverse complement strand
CCGAGGAAACGCGGGTGGTTCATGAAGCGACGAAACATCGGTTGCAATGCGGGAAACTGGTCGCCCCAAGGGCGGTAGTGGTCCATCAGGACGCGTTGGCCGGCCTGCAACGAGCGCATCACGACGACGGGGTTTCGCGCGTAGATGAAGTCGGCCTGCGCAAAAGCGGGATGCTCCGGTAGATGCAACGCATGGTAGACGTGCTGCAGCGCGATGTTCTTGGTGAAGCTCGGTACGGCGGAGATCTCGAGGGGCGCGTCGATGCCGTAGAACTCGAGCACCTCGCGCTCGAAGGTGTCAGTGGCGTCGGGCGGCCTGGGCGTCGCCACGATAGCCTCGTGCCCGCGGGCAGCCAGGGCCCCCGCCGTGCTCAGAAAGACCTCCGCATCCGCCTGAGTGGTCGGTAGGAGATTCTCGTAGCTAAACAGAATGCGCCGCGCCACGCGACCTTGTTAGCACAAGAACAGTCAGCCGTAATCACGACACACGGACAACAGTGCGATGGCTTGGTCGTACCGGTCCTCGAGCTCGGCGATCCGCTCCCCCACGTCGTACTCTCGTTCCATCTTCGCGCGCGCGGCTGCCCCCATGGTAGAGCTAGAACTTCGTGTCAAGCCGTCGGCGCGCTGCCATTTTCGTTACGGCAGAGCACCCTGCCCTGGGTTCTCGATCCGAACTGCAAAGCGCTCGAGGTAGAAGGCAAACCGTTTGCGCAAAGGCAGATAGCAACTACAACCGCCCTTTGAGGTTCACGTCCCACGCGACATAACACCTAGTACCGCGAAATTCGGCGCTCATCTGCCATCCCGGTGGGCTAAGAGAGCTGCGGGCAGGATCGTGAGCGACGAGATCCAGCAGAACACCATTCCGACGCCGCCGATGATTCCGAAGTCCCGAAAGCCGCGGAAGTCGGTGATCATGAGCGAGCCGTAGGCGAGGGCCGCTGCGCCAGAGGCAATCATCGTCGCGAGCCAAGTGTTGGTGTGCGCTCCGAAGATGCCATCACGCACGTCGGCGCCTCCGCGACGCTCCTCGAAGTAGCGCGAAAGCCAGATGATGTTGGTGTTGACTCCGTTGCCGATGATGATGCTTCCGAGAAACGCGGTGGACGCGTTCAGCGAGTCGACGGTGAAGTCGGCCACCGCGAAGCTCGCCAGGACCGGTGGCACGAGCCCCGTTCCTAGAAGCACGATCGAGCGCGGACGCCTGAAAAACACCACGATGATCAGCAAGACGATCGTGACCGTCAGCGTCGTGGCCAAGACGAGCTCGCGTGCGATCGCCTGCTGCTCTTCTTCGGCGATGATGACGTCGCCAGAGAGCGTGATCCTGAGATCCGGGGCATATGAGCTCGGGTCGAGCGCGTCGATTTCCGCCAGCGCCCGGTCGATGACCCTTCCGGCGGCGTTCGCGTCGCTGCTGATCTCGGAACGCACGAACATGGCGACGAGGTCGCCCTCGGCGTGCTGGTAGTAGCCGTCGGGGAACTTGTCGGACTTCTCCTCGCCGCGCTTGCTCTCGGCCTCGAGCTCGTCGAGCACGTCGTCGATGCTCTCTTTTTCGTCGTCCTCTTCGAAGTCGATCCAAAACGGATTGTTCTTCAGAACCTCGCGATCGTGCCTTTCCTCGAGCGCGTCACGGAGGCGCTCGAGGAGGTCGAGGGAAGCGTACAAGTGCTTGTGGTCGCGAACGAAGTCATCGTAGGCGCCGACGTTCCAATCGACGATACCGATTTCTTCCGAGGGCAAAGCTTCGAGCTTCGCCGCCAGGTCCCGGACGAACTTCCGCATCGCCTCGACATCGCCCGAAGGTGATTGAACCGCCACCGTCAACGACGAGAGCCCCCGCACCCGATCACGAACCTTTTCGAGGTCCTGCACGCTCGGCCGGTGTTCCGGAAGCAATGCGATGAACCGGCTGTCGAGG
>JBGUEF010000593.1:0-1933 GCA_041821485.1 Deltaproteobacteria bacterium | reverse complement strand
GTCGCCGTCATGTTGGAGATGGCAAAGGTTCCGGCCCTGGCCTTCGGACTCGGCATGTACCTCCCCATCGAGATCAACATGGCGGTGTTCTTTGGTGCAGCGGTCGGTCACTTCATCGGTCGTTCGGGTCGCACTGAAGCCGAAAGAGAGGCCCGCAAGGACCAGGGCACGCTCATCGCCTCCGGCCTCATGGCGGGCGCAGCCATCATCGGTACCATCGGCGCCATCCGCGCCGTTCGTTCCATTGGTCCCCGCGTCTCCGCAGGCAGACATCGAAACGATCATTACGGGTAAGAGTATTGCGAACAGACGAATTCTCATGACCAGGCCCCTCTCAGGTATGTGTTTCAGGTGTGTTCTTGGGGCCAGTGCCTCAAGATTGCGCCAGGCGCAACTTCACCGCCCGGAAAAGCAAGGGGCATGCCAACGCAGATACGCAGATTTTCGGGGTTTTTGAAAACCATGGCCGCAGATCCTGCGACTTGGGGGGGTGCTCGCGCATTAATTGCGCGCACGAAAAGATCCGGCTGCTGCTGGCCTGGGGAGCCCCAGAGGACGAGATGCGTTTCGTTGGGGTTGGGCGAAGATGAACGTGAAGGTGGAGGCGGCGTAGTCCGAGAACTCACGAGAGGATGAGCCATGCCGCGGCGACTAGTGCTGCGGCACAAGTAACTCCAATCGCCATCCTGGCGCTCCGGGCGTCGCGCATGGGCGGCGCTGCGGGAATGCTGCTCGGGTACGCAGACGAAGGGCCCGACCCCGGCACGGCGGGGGGTTGCGGAGCTTCGAGGGCCTGCTCGATTTCGCGAACAGGAATGCACGCCCAGCGTTCGACACCTGGTTCGAGCCCAGCGCGCGCAGCATGGCGTTCGCGAGCTCCATGGTGTTTCCGAAGCGGTTGACCTTGTCCTTGCGCAGACCCTGCTTGACGACGTCGTCGAATGACCACGGGTAGTCGGGACTCGAGGTGCTCACCGGCGGCGGCTCCTCATCGGCAATCTTTTTCAGGATCGCGGCGACGCTGTCCCCGGGGAACGCGACCTGCCCAGTGGCCAGCTCGTGCATGATCGCGGCCAGCGCGAACACGTCGGTGCGCTGATCGAGATCTAGTTTTCCCATCGCCTGCTCGGGTGACATGTAATACGGCGACCCCAGCGTCGTACCGAAGGCGGTCAGCTTGGGTCCGGATTCGACCTGACGCTTGACCGAGCCAAAGTCGAGGACGCGAACCTCGTCGCCATGGGCACCGGCGCACAACAAGATGTTGTCGGGTTTTAAGTCGCGGTGAATCACGCCGTGGGTGTGCGCGTGATGAAGCGCAAGGGCGAGCTGAGAGACGACGCGAACCAGGCGGGCTGGTCGCATCCCTCCTTCCCGTACCAGAACCAGGCTGAGCTCCTCGCCTTCGAGGAGCTCCATCGTCATGAAGTGAGCGCCGCCGGCTGTTGCGCCGAAATCGCGCGCGTCGATGATGTAGGCGTGGCACAGCGACTTCGCCGTCTCGTACTCCCGCCGGAAGCGCTGGACAGCGACGGCGTCGCTCGCAACCTCGGGGTGCAGCACTTTGACTGCGACACGCTCACCGGTCTCCGAATGACGGGCCTCGTACACCGAGCCCATGGATCCATCGGCGACGTGGGCACCCACCGTGTAGGCCCCCAATTGCTCCCCAGTTCGATCCCCCATCGAACTTTCATGCTAGCGAACCCGCCCGCGCGTCACCAATTCTCAGGTGGCCCGCTCACTCGGCGCGTTCGGGCAGGCCTGGCATCGCAAGGAGCCGGTCGACCCCCTGCTGGTCGTAGTGAACCAGTCCTTGCCCTTTGAGGCCTTGCACGATGGCAACGACCTGGTGCAATCGTTTCTGTTGGCTGACCTGCTCCCTGATGTCGTCTTCGGCCTCACCGACGCTGCCCACCTCTTCTGGCAGGAT
>JBGUEF010000592.1:0-1936 GCA_041821485.1 Deltaproteobacteria bacterium | reverse complement strand
CACGCCGCCCCGCAGCAAGCCGCGCACCCTGAAATCATCCCGCCCCGGGTCCCCGCAGGGGATTGACATAAGATCCGTACTCGGACATTGCGCAGGTTCCCAGCTTGGAATCCCTTCCATAGGGTCGGAGCGCAAGACGCACTTCCCCCATCACCACAGATTCTTCGATCCGGGCGTCTGCTCCCGTTCTGGCTGGGCGGTCTCGAGTTGAGAGATGGTGCTCGTGATTCCGTTGGAGCAGCTGCGGAATCTCTACGAGTTGCTCGGTCGGAGGATTCGGTTCGAGGGCAACCTCATCGCATTGCGATTCGTTGGCGTGTGTGCTCTCCACGTAAACGTGGGAACCATCCTTCCATCTGGGCCTCTTCTGGCCATCGCTTCGTTTGGTTCTTCGGAGGGGCATAGCTTATCTGTCGGACCTCCAGGCTGTGAGCCGTAGGCCAGGGATTTCATGGATGCTCACCTCCGCGGCCACGCACAGCGTGGCATGCGAACACTCTTCGCGGGTGCGGACTCGGCTGGTTGCCTTCTCGTGGACTCTCCCGATCGAGCCGTTGCCTAGCCTTCGCGTATCTCCGTGGGCGGACCGGCTCGTCCGGGGTCGTACTCCTCCTCGTCCTTCCACATCCGCAGTACCGTGGCTGCGATCATGCGCGCCAAGCTCAACTTCGCGAGCGTCGGCTTGGTGCCGCCGTCGAGGAGCCGCTGGTAGCGCGCATGGATGGGATCCTTGTTGCGCTGTGTGATGACTGTCGTCGCGGCGCCCTTGAAGATGTCCTTCAGCACGTGGTTGTACTGCCGGGACAATCCCCGCGTTTGCGGGACCCGGGCCCGGATCCACCCGCCGTCGGCCGTCTGCACCCAATCGGAGCTCGAGCGGGTCACGATTCCGAACCCGCAGTAGCTCCAGAACTGTCGCTTCGTTCGAAAACGGTGAGGCGTCACGACAATCGGAACCAGCCGTGCCGCTCGGATCGGTCCGAAGCCGGGCGCCGTCTCCAGGATCCGGACGATGGCGTGACCCTTCGCCTCTCGAAGGAGATCGGCTTCCGCCTGCTTCTTCTGCTCCAGCAAGAAGTCGAGATGATCGTAGAGTCTTGTCGCCCTCGTCTGCGCGCTGGAGCAGAGCTGCTTCTGCCATTGCTCGCGACGACGGGGGCCGTAGACATCCACGCCCGTCACCAGGACGCCGCGCGAGCGATACAGGCTCTTGATCCGAGCCTGTACCCGCACCACGTCTCCGACCAGCGTCATGTGGATCCGTGACAGTTCGCGCAGGCGCGTGAACTGTCGCGGGGCCTTGAAGACGGTCTTGCCGAGGTCCCCCACCCGCAGCTTCTCGGCCAGGCCATACGCATCGCGCTTGTCGCTCTTCGGCCCCCGGCTCTCCGTGATCCCGGCAACCACGATCTCGTCCACGTGACGACTCAGCGTCTCGTAAAGCCAAGCGCTCTGAAGCCCCTCCTCGAAGGCCAGGTGCTTGCGACCAGGGATCATCCGCACAGCCTCGACCAGTGCCTGGCCGTTGGTCTCGACCGGAAGGTCCTTCAGCCGCTTCCCAGTCTGCGAAATCACCGCCAGCGTGCAGCTCGCGGCGTGTACATCGAGTCCGAGATATCGTTCCATCGTTGGTGTCTCCTCTCGTTGGGCGTTGTGGGTTTGCCAACTCGAGGATGCTCAACGAGGTCGGGAGGCACCAACCTTCGTATTCTCGGGGACTTACGTCGCTGCTCGCAGACGGCATGACCCTATGATGCTTATCCGCCATAGGATCCCTACACGGGCGCATTCATTCAGTACTATGATGAAGGATGAGTACCTTGGGAAATATCTGTAGTTCAGTCTTAGGAGCCATTATGACGCATCCAACAAAACATGCCATCTTGACAGTCGTTCTCGGAGCCATTGTGTTTGGGACTGCTGGAACCCTTGCCAC